>CAYGVV010000247.1:0-2889 GCA_964353395.1 uncultured Candidatus Bathyarchaeia archaeon
GGTGGCTAAGGCATATAATGCGCCTTCTGATATACCTGTGATTAGCGTGTTGTCGCCAAATCAAAACCAAACTTACAGAGCAGGCAATATTTGGTTAAATTTTACAGTAAGCAAACCTGCTAACTGGACCGAACCTTGGATAGGAAACCCATACGTGTCAGTTAATCTGGGTAGCATAACTTTTGTTTCATTTACTTTAGATGGAACAGAAAGTGATAATATTACTGTAAATGATGCTTCAGTTTACACAATACCTCAAGACCTTCATATGATTACGCCTTTCTCGATTAACCTGACTGGATTATCTTCTGGGCAACATAGCCTAAAAGTTACTGCATATGGATTGGTGTATGTTAGTGGCGGAACAACCAAAGACCTAAGCGAGCCTTTTAGTCCAGTAGTTACCGCACCAGTGGTGGCTCACTCGCCGATAATTAATTTCACTGTTGTATCTTTTGTAGACTATTCTCCTTCTCCTAGCACCTCATTTACTCCTTCTCCAACACAGCAACCAACACTACAACCTACTCAAACAGCTAGTCCTACCTCTCCACCACCATTGGGTGACCTTGGTCATAATGCCTTTCCGCTCTTTCTGGGCATAATCATCGTTGTGGCAATAGTTAGTGTTGCAAGTGTAATGGTTTACTTTAAGAAACATCATAAATGAAGTTATGCTATGAAAGCAAAGTTTTCTATAAGCGAGGCAATAGCGATAAGACTCCTTCACTTAGCACTTTTGGATTATGTTCTAAGTGCCAAAACCTTCCTTAACCAAACTCAACCCAAACAAGCCGAAACCAACCTTTTCCCGCCTTTCCAAGACGCCGAAAAACCCCAACTCAAACCCTGAAATAAAAAAGCAAACCGAAACACAACCCGCAGAATACAATAGGGGGTATAACTAATTCTGAGCAAGACAGACCCAAACAATCAACCCATCCACCATAAAACTTCACAAACAGGATTCAACGTTTAAAAGGATAGAAACGCATCCTAAAACACCCAGAAACAACAGCACCCACAGGAGAAAACCACAGATGACCAACCAACAAATCAACGAAGGCGAAAACGTAATCCTCTACCTAGACGTACGAAGAACCTACATGGTAAAAACCGAAGCAGGAAAAACCTTCCACACCCACAAAGGCTACATGAAATTCGACGACATCATCGGCAAACAATACGGCACAACCCTCAAAACCAGCCTAAACACACCATACACCGTACTAAAACCACAACTAACCGACTACATCATCAAATCCTCACGCAACACACAAATAACCTACCCCAAAGACGCAGCACTCATCGTCATGTTCAGCGGCATAGGACCAGGAAGCAAAGTCGTCGAATCAGGCACAGGAACAGGAGCACTAACCACAGCCCTAGCACACTACGTGAAACCAAACGGAAAAATCTACACCTACGACATCAGAGAAGAATCACAAAAAACCGCAGAAAAAAACCTCAAACGCTCAGGGCACCTAGAATTCGTGGAGCTAAAACTCAAAGATGTCACATTAGGCATCGACGAACGCGAAGTAGACGCAGTTGTACTGGATTTAGCCGTTCCATGGCTAGTGATTCCACACGCATACGAAGCCCTGAAACCATCTGGAACTCTAGTGTCCTTCAGCCCAACCATAGACCAAGTTGTAAAAACCACGGAAGCACTGCGCGAACAAAACTTCGTCTGCATCGAAACCTTTGAATGCATAATGCGTGGAATGCAAATTGAACGCGGAAAAACTCGCCCACAAACCCTCATGACTGGACACACAGGATACATTACGCATGCTCGCAAAGTCATCAAGCCCCAAAACGAGCCAGCAGCGGAACCTGCAGCCAACGCAGTTTGAAAACGTGTTTTTACGTTTTGAATTCTGGCGATTTACGCAGTTTCCTGGTTGAAATTATGGCTACTCCAAGAGAAGCAACTGCGAAAGCGAAGATTAGGGCTTCAAACACAGGCAATGTCATAGCCTGAGCAAAAGGCACAAAGAAGTCAATCAGCCCCATTGGCAAGGCAAGCAGGAAATACTTTTTCTTGTGGAAGTAGGCTGCGACAATGCAGAGATATCCCCATGAAAAGTGAACCAGCAGAGATGATGTACGCTCCAGAATGCCTAACCCAACAAGCGGCAGTGCTTGGGAAGCTGGGTAGAAGAGTGAAGGTTGGCTGACTACTAGTTGCGAGTACAGAGTTTGGGCTGCTGGAGTGTTGGAGGATAGCGCGAAGTAGATTGCAGTTATGTTGATTAAAGACAATAAGCCCAGGAGGAAGCCGTTTTCCCAGAAGGACAAGCCTAAACCGTATGCTTCTGCGTCCTTTGCCGAGAATTTGCATTTGGAGGTAGCGTACAGCGCCACAACGTATGCACTTCCAACTTCGAAAATGACGGTTTTCAAGCCGTAGTAAACTCCTGTTGCCCAGCTTCCAGCACCGTAATTTTCTATTACACTTGGAAGGATTAGCGACTGCACGATGTCTTTGAGAATGATGGCTACAGCATAAGCTATGAGCGTGTATAATAGGGTGCTCCATTTGAAGGTCCGCTTGAAGCGCCAGTAAAGAATCAGTACCTCGCTGAGAATAAGAATGGTGAGTGGTTGAATGATGAACAAGAGGTCTATGTTCTGCATAAGCTGTTCACCGCTGTCTGGAACGGCATTCGTTGCCGTCCGAGTAACTCTGAGTTGTCATCCCTTATGGTCAATTTAATGCCTTCTCTTCATCCGGCAATTGAACAGTATGCTGCGTCGGAAATAAAAGCGTTATACGTGGAAAACGCTGGTCTAGTTCCTTGGGCATGCAAGAATGACGTTGGACTAGCTGCTCGGAAAAGACTATAGCCCCCCTATATATAGGCAGAAAAGTGTGTTATGTTT
>CAYGVV010000248.1:0-2826 GCA_964353395.1 uncultured Candidatus Bathyarchaeia archaeon
ATCTGCTTGAGGAGGCGGGTGTAGATACGGTTGTTGAGCTCGCAAAGAGGGTTCCTGAGCACTTGCATGCTAAGATGCTTGAGGTAAATGAGAAGAAGAACCTTGTTCGAAGACCGCCATCATTAAACGAAGTCACACAATGGATCGAAGAAGCAAAGAAGCTCCGAAGAAAGATTGAATATTAATCAATTTCCCTCCCTTTTTTCCTCCATAGCTAGGAACTACGTGTTAAGAATAGTCTTATATTTTGCGCACGCTTACCCCTGTTCAGGCTGTAATTCCAATTCTTGAAATCCAATCTCTCTTTTCGTCTTTCAGATACATGGCTAACAGAGATGCTTCTTCGCCTATCAACGTCTCAATAGAAGACCTTTCTCCATGTTTAATTCTTGGAATCTTAACATGCTAATCAAGATAAGCGTAAAACATTCTGGTTAGGTCGTCCGTCATGGCATCGCTCAGGTATTCTCTTTTATCTAACATGCTGAGTGAATTCGTTTGCATTTTCATTTGGATAATGCTTATTTAAGTGGTTGTGTTTTTGTGTGCAGACGGAAGGAAAGTAAAGTGAGTGACGAAATTTCAAAGTTACCCCCTCAAGTACAAGAACGACTGCTGAGACTCCAGCAGCTCCAGCAAACCCTGCAGACAATCTTGCAGCAGAAACAGCAGGTAGACATGGAATCATCCGAAATCGACCAGACCTTGGCTGAACTGCAGAAGACGGCGGATGACGCGGTCATCTATAAAACTGCAGGTTCCCTTTTGGTTAAGGCGGAGAAAGCCAAAGTAACCGAAGAACTTGTCGAACGCAAAGAACTCTTACGCACAAGAACCACCGTGCTGGCAAGACAAGAAGAACGCATGCGCAGCCAACTCAAAGAAGTCCAAACTAAACTGCAAGAAGACCTGAACCCAGTTTCATCCCCGTCGCAGTAGCCGCGTGGTGAACTCGTTGGAGCTTGGAATACCCGAGTTAACCAACGAACAAATCGAAACACTCTGCCAGACAGCCGAAAACGCCGCCAGAAAACATGTTCTTTCTAAAGTCAGCCTAAAACTGGTCGAGAAACTTGACATCAGCGTAGAGGCTGAAGGCGCAAAACCCGTCAGCTTAACCGTTGAAGTAAACTTGGCTTTGTCGCCAGAAGCCAAAGGTTTTGACGAGAAAAAACTCGCTGAAGAAGCCGTCAAAAAAGCTTTTGAAGCAATTGAAACTTACCTGAGAAAACTGACATGACATTCAACGATATAATCAAGATTCTCGACGAAACCCAAGCTTCTTTTGTCCTTTTGCTATGCCACCATAACAGCGACCCCGACGCAGTATGCTCAGCCTACGCCCTCCAAAACCTCCTGAAAAAAGTCAAGCCCAACTTGACAGTTGAGATTGGCACGGGGCAAGGAGTCAGCAAGCTCACGAAGCACCTGTTCAACTACATCCCCATAACCGTGAACCTGCAACCCAACGTAGAAAAAGCGCAAGCCATAATCCTCCTCGACACCAACACCATCCAACAACTGGACGGATTAGCTGAGAAAATAAAGAAAACCACGGCACCCATAATCGTCGTAGACCACCATTCAGCGCATCCTGAAACGCAAGGCATCTGCAAGCTATGCATCACAAACGAGGAAGCCTCAAGCGCATGCGACATCGTGTACGACTTCTTCAGGCAACAAGACATCACACCAGACCTGAACGAAGCCAAAGCCCTGTTCCTCGGCATGGCATTCGACACAAGGCACTTTGTGCTTGCGAATTCGTCCACGTTCAAAGCCATCTCAGACTTAGTGGACACAGGCGTAAACGCCCAAGAAGCCCTGTCAATGCTGGCTTTGCCCATGGACTTCTCGGAACGCGTAGCCAGAGTTAAAGCATGCCGAAGAGCGAAACTCTTCCGAATCAACGGGTGGATAATCGCCCTCAGCCACGTCAGCGCCTACCAAGCCTCCGCAGCAAGAGCATTAACAGACTTGGGCGCCCACATGTCAGCAGTGGCGGGACAACAAAATGACACCATAGAAATCAGCCTGCGCTGCACCCGAGAGTTCAGCGCGAAAACAGGCATCCACCTAGGAAGAGACATAGCTAAACCCTTAGGCGAGTACCTGAAAGGAATGGGCGGCGGACACGCCATGGCAGCAGGCGTCAACGGCACAGGGTCCATAGAGTCAGGCTTAAAGCGTTGTCTGCGCTTGCTAAAGGAAAACCTAACCATAAATGAGTAGTTACTCTTAAATGAAGCAACCGCGCGCTTAACCTAGGCAGGCACAAACAACATGGCAATTATCGAAACAAGAAACCTCACATACACGTACCCAGGCGCTTCGCACCCGTCAATCAGCGACGTCTCCATAAAAGTGGAGAAAGGACAATTCGTATTAATCACAGGTCCCAGCGGCTGCGGAAAAACCACCCTGTGCCGAACCTTCAACGGGCTTATCCCGCATTTTTACCAGGGCGAACTGAAAGGCGAAATCACCGTAGCCGAACTCGACGCCACGAAACACCCCACATACGAAATGGCGAAGCATGTGGGCTTAGTTTTCCAAAACCCAGAAAACCAGCTGTTCGCGCTAAGCGTCGAGAAAGACGTTGCCTTCGGACTCGAAAACCTAGGCACAAACCGGGAGGAAATGCGGAAACGCGTGGACTGGGCACTGAACTTAACGGGCATTTACGACCTGAGGGAAAGGTCGCCGCATGAAATATCCGGCGGACAGCAGCAGCGCGTGGCAATCGCCGCCGTCCTCGCCATGCAACCCGAAATAATAGTTTTGGACGAGCCCACCAGCTTCCTGGACCCGTTAAGCGCAGAGAAA
>CAYGVV010000249.1:0-2825 GCA_964353395.1 uncultured Candidatus Bathyarchaeia archaeon
CGAAGTCGTCGTGGCAGTGGATGCTTATCGGAACAGTGACTACGGTTTTGAGGTCTTCGATGAGTTTATGTGTGGTTCGTGGAACCATTATGCCCACTGTGTCTGGCACGTTTAGCCTGTCCATCCCTGCTTTCTCTGCGGCTTTGCAGACCCTCTTTAGAAAGGGCAGTTCAGACCTCGTAGCGTCCATTGGCGAAAACTCGCATGTTAGTCCGTGCTTCTTGATGTATTCAATCGAATCCGCTGTGGCGGACAACACTTGTTCAGGTGTTAGATTAACGGCGTATTTCATTTGCACGGGCGAAGTGGGAATAAACAGATGTATGGTGTCAACGTCACATTCAATTGCTGCGTCCATGTCGCTTCTTGTGGCGCGGGCTAAAGCGCAGATTTCCGTGTCCAAACCAGCTTTGGCGATTTCTTTAACCACTTTTTTTTCGCCATCGGAAGACATGGGTGAACCAGCTTCGATGGTGTCCACGCCTAGCAAGCTTAGCTGACGCGCAATCTCCAGTTTATCCTCGAAAGTCAGCGAAACGCCTGGCGTTTGCTCGCCATCTCTTAAAGTGGTGTCGAAGATGCGGATGTACTTCGGGCTTTTCGTTGTCATGTTTTCATTCAACCAGTCTTTTCCATTATTGCTGCGGCGATGGCTTCTGCCATACCCACCGTTGTTTTGTTTCCGCCCAAGTCTGGAACAGTGTTGCTGGCAAGTAGCGTTTTAATCACTGCTTCTTCTATGGCGGCTGCTGCGTTTATGCATTTTGCGTCGTTGTACCGTTCGCCCAGCCAATCCAACATCATCTTAGCCGCTAGTATCATGGAAAGCGGGTTTGCGGTGTGTTTGCCTGCCCTGTTCGGAGCTGAACCGTGAATCGGCTCAAAAAGTGCGAAGGAGTCGCCTATGTTTGCTCCTGGCGCCATGCCTAATCCGCCGACGAGCTGCGCTGCCTCGTCGGAAAGGATGTCTCCGAACATGTTGCAGGTGCACAGCACGTCGAAGTCTTGCGGTTCCTTTATCAATCGCATGGACGCCGCGTCAACGTACATCTCGTTGAACGCTATGTCGGGGTATTGTTTGGCTGTTTCTCTGCAAACGCTGGCGAATAAGCCGTCCGTTACGCGCATGACATTCGCTTTGTGGATGGCAGTTACTTTCTTTTTGCCGTTGCGCAGCCTCGCGATTTCGAAGGCTTTCTTGGCTATGCGTTCACATGCCTTTCTAGTGATTACCCGTAAGCAGAGGGTGACGTCGCCTATCGCGTACTCTAAGCCTTTGTAAACGTCTTCAGTGTTTTCCCTGACGAAGAACATGTCTATGTCGGGTCGCGCTGCGTCAGTGGCTGGGTAAGTCTTTATCGGGCGCAGGTTAGCGTACAAGTCAAACATCAATCTCAGTTTAACTATAACGTCAGCTGCTGTTTCGCCCACTGGTCCTTTGAGGCAAGCGTGGGAATCCTTGATTATTTGCACGCTATCTTCTGGTAGGGGTACGCCTCTCTTCTGCTGGCATGTGTCGCCTGCCTCTGCGTAGATCAAGTTGAGCTTTAAGCGGAATCGCTTTTGTACCGCATCTAAGATTTTCAGGGTGGCTTCGGTTAATTCTGGACCTATACCGTCGCCTTCGATTATGGATATTTTGTATTCGTTCATTTCTTGTTCAACCTCTTTCGCAAATTCTCTATTAGTCCTCCATCCAAAAGTATCTCCATGATAAACGGCGGAAGCTTGGTTCCTTGGAGACTCTGTTTTCTGGTTAAGTCTTGAACTCTGCCCGTCTCCAAATCCACCATTAACGCGTCGCCATTCTTCACGGCGGCTGAGATGCCTTTGCACTCAATCACAGGTAAGCCGATGTTTATGCTGTTCCGGAAGAATATTCGCGCAAACGACTCAGCCAGCACACACTCTACGCCTGCATACTTCAGGGCTAAAGGTGCTTGTTCTCTGCTGGAACCGCAGCCGAAGTTTTTGCCTCCGACCACTATCACACCTTTTTTGGCTTTCTCAGGAAAGCCTGCGTCCAACCCTTCTAGAGCGTGTTTTGCCAGTTCCTTCGGGTCAATAAGCGACAGCCATTTTCCCGGCAGAATCACGTCTGTGTCGATGTTGTTTCCGAATTTTATGGCTTTTCCTTTGACTTTCATCTCGTTACGCCTCCACTTTTCGCGGGTCTGTTAGTTTACCTGTGAGCGCTGAAGCGGCAACCGTTGCTGGTGAGGCTAAGTAAACGCTGGCTTCGGGGCTGCCCATTCTTCCGATGAAATTCCTGTTTGAAGTGCTGACGCATGTTTCGCCTGAAGCTAACACTCCTATGTGTCCGCCTAAACATGGACCGCAAGTTGCGCCACACACTAAGGCACCTGCTTCAGTGAAGACTTCAACTAAGCCTTCCTTTAACGCTTGAGCGTACACTTCTTGCGAAGCAGGAATCACCAGTGCTCGTACGCCGTTCTTGACTTTTTTGCCTTTCAGAATTTGGGCAGCTAACCGTAAGTCCTCAATTCGCCCGTTAGTGCATGAGCCGATAAACGCTTGGTCAATTGCAACGTCGCCTACTTTTGATACGGGTTTCACGTTGTCCACGGAGCTGGGGCAAGCCACTTGAGGCTCCAAGTCTGAGACGTCGACGTTGACGGTTTTTTCATACGTGGCGTCGGCATCACTCTTCAGAGATTCGAATGATGCTTGAGCGCTGGGTATTCTGCCTTCTAAAAACTTGCGCGTGGTCTCATCTGGTTCCACTATACCGTTTTTGGCGCCCATCTCCACTGCCATGTTGCACACGGTCATCCTGCCTGCTATGCTCATGCTCTTCACGGTTG
>CAYGVV010000250.1:0-2819 GCA_964353395.1 uncultured Candidatus Bathyarchaeia archaeon
CAAAAAAAGTGGAAATTAAGGAGAATGGCCCTAATCGAAAAGTATACTCTGTCACCAACAAAGGAACAAAGAAACTTCAAAAATGGCTAATGAAACCAGCTAAACCTGAAATTTTCAGGTTCGAGGCATTACTTAAAATCGCTTTTGGCGAACAAGTACCCAAACACGAGACTATCAAACATATTGAAGAGCTCAGGGCGAGAACCGAAGAAACGCTTGAAAACCTCATCTGCATCGAAAAAGAAATAAACGGTCATTTAAACGAAGACGAAGGATACTTTTTCACTCTACTTCCAGTTCTGCTGGGCAAAAATATCTACAAATCCACCATTGAATGGGCAAACGCCGCAATAAAAATGATAGAAGAAAAAAAATAAAAAAGAAGAGAACGGTCGCTAACCTTCAAACAGGGACAAGAGAAGAATTGCTAGATGTTCTCGAACCCACCGAAGAATAGCGCTGGATAACACGCGCTGCCTTGTCCCGATATTACGTGTTGAAACATGTTGGTGAGACTGCTTTGTCTGCTCTTCCAATGTTTTGGGCTGCTTCTCGGTTCACAACCAAGCATAGTATGCTAAAAAGCACGTATGAAGCTACATTTCCTAAGCCTCTTACCTTGGTTATAGCCATGCTATATTGAGTTTTCAGGAAGCTGTAGACTGCCTCTATATGAGGTCCCTTGTGGTACTCGTTTTTCTGGTCGTCTGATCCGTAGGTTCGAAACTTCCGATCCACCCTCAATAAGCCTTCAACGTCGCGTTTCTGGTTTGCTGGGTACGGAATCACCGTTTCATCAACTGCATCCCTTAGCTTAGCATCGCTGTACTGGCTATCAGCTATCACACGTCTCAGTTTGGCACCAGACCGTTTCAGAATCAACTTAGTTTTCTCAAGCATGCTGAGCGAATGTTTCTTCTCGTTCTGGTTGGCAGAAGCAAAAACGCAAGTTAACGGAAGCATAGTTTTGGAATCGATGGATAGATGTAGCTTGTAGCCCAAAGCAAAGGTTCTGCCTGCCCTTCCAACTCTTGCTTCCATGTCAGAATAGCCTCTTTGGTTGTCTATGGGGTCTCGCGTGCTCCAGGCCTTTATGAAAGAAGCATCAAACACAGAGTCAACTTCTTTTGCGTCGTTCTGTTTCAAGAGCTCAGATACTTTCTCTTCCATTATCTTGATGAGGTTGTTTTCTCCGATTTTGCAAATGAATCTGCTTAGAACGCTTCTAGGGTAACCTGCTTCGCCTGGTTTGATGAGGCACAGTTTTCTTACACGCGGATCAATGTCGAGTAGTCTGGTCATTTCTCTTAGGCTGCGAACGCCCTTCATGCGCATGACGATGAAGGCTCTGAATACGCCTAATGGGTTTCTTGGGGGTCTTCCTGGACCGGAAGCGTGAAAGCACTTGTGCAGGATCTTATGGGCAAAACTAAAGTCTACGTTTTTGAAGAGGGTTTCTAGGGTCTCGTGTTCATCTTGTCCCGATAGGATTCACCTCCTAACCTTGGACGTTAGCCATAGAATACGAGACCCAAATTACACTTATTAATTTAGGGACAAACCAGCGCGCGGACTACTAAAAAAATAGAAAATGAAAAAAGGGATTGTGGAAACACGCCTAGAATGGCGCGAATATTCCGACGAAGACAAGCCATGCTAGTGCTGTTTTGGCGACGAAGCTCAATATTATGTAGACCCGTTCGCCGTATAGGTAGTCTCTCCAGCGTCCGACCCCTTTGTATTGCAGGATCATGTTTAGAGCGAAGACGTTGAACACCGCGAAGTATATGAGGCAAATTAGGTATACGAATGTAGGCGGATTCGTTCCTGTGGAAGCTATGGCATTTATGAAGTAAGCAAAAATCACTACCCACGGGATGCCACCGGATATGCAGCCGACGATGAACGCTGACCATGACGTTTTCTCTGTTTTTTGGTTGATTACTTCCATGTAGTATCCGAACATTATCATCATTGCATTTAAAGTGAATATCATTACGAGGGACCAGAGGTCCCAGACGCCCACGAAAGTTGCAATCATCACGATCATTATTGAACTTGATATGGAATACTCGTACCAGCGGTATGGATTCATGCCTTTCTTCAAATTCTCGTTATAGTCTTTGTTCTTTGGTAAGGCTATCAAGAAATGCGCCAGGGCGGATATCAGGGGAAAAGATGCAACGATGACGCCGATGTAGCCAAGGGTGTAGAGGACTTGGGGATTTGGGGCAACTGCAATCGGTGGTCCAATATCGAATTTCCAGTAGAATGTGTATATTGGTGTTTCCCAGGATATGAGCGTGCCCAGAGCGAGCATGAGAATTCCCTGAGAGAGGTGTAGGATTCCAGCGCCAAGGTTAAACCGCTTAAGATAGCCGAAAGAAATAGGCGATTTGGCTATTATTTCCTGTCTTTGTCTATAATTCAATCAATCACCTCCCTACATCATTTTTTTGCACATAAATGGTCTCCTTAAGCAGTACCCTCTTTGTTGAAATCCCTTTATAAGTTAAATTATTAGCGCGCACTTCCCAGAACTTATCGCCCCGCCTAGCTAATACGCGACTAAGGATATGGGAAAAAGGTTGCGGCATGCCGCAAACACCCCCGTAAAACACAGCAAAAAACCGCTTTAATCTTCAAACTACTCCATTAAAACTCAATTTTTGTATAAATAGGGTCTCCAGTAAAATTTTACGCTGGGCATTTCGGCATGCCGAAACATTTTGCCTCGGGTCAAAACGCCCGAAACAGCCTCAAATAATGTAATAAGCAGGCTCCGAAGCTATTGCTTTGCTCTATTCTCTCGTAGCGGA
>CAYGVV010000251.1:0-2799 GCA_964353395.1 uncultured Candidatus Bathyarchaeia archaeon
AAGAGCGTAGGGCTCGAGGTGCTTGGCGGAGTCTAGGCGTCGAACCTCTGTGGCCCACTGCTACTTTAAGCAAGATGATATATTGCGGATTTAATTTTCTAAGGAAACTGGGCAGTTTTAAAAATAGCATACACTGGTCCAGTATTTGATTTTGCCACAAATTATAAGAACGAGAAAAGAAAACATAATCAAGTTTGAGCGCAAAACTCATGACCGCAAAGAGATGTGCCGCACTCCTCGTCGTCGTTGTTCTATGCTTCTCGCCATTATGCTTCCTGCCTTTTCATGCTTGGGCAAATCCTGCTTATGGATCAACCACTATAACATTGTATCCAGTGGCGGATGCTTATGTGAACTCAACCAGTCCAGACACAAACTATGGAGCGGCAGTCAAGTTGTTTGTTTCTATCAACTCAGAAAATGACTTTTTATACGTCAAGTTTGATTTGTCTAGTATACCCTCAGGCGCCAATATCATATATGCTATACTCGAAACTTATGTTTCATCAACAGGCGGGAACTTGGGTTCTTCTGACATAATTGGTGCACATTACTGCTCTGATAATTCTTGGTCGGAACTTGGAATTAGTTGGAGCAATAAACCAAGCTTCAATTCTCAATCTACTGATAGGTGGTATTACTCAAGTGTTGTGGATGAGTATAAGTCATGGGACATAACTGCAGATGTGAAGACGGCGCGGTCTTCAGGAATTATTACGGAAGTGTTGAAGTTTGACAGCAACACAGATAACGGGTACGTAATCCTCGAGCCAAGAGAGAGCCCCAATACTCCAAGACTGCAAGTTGAGTACTCAATGAGCCCTGTTTTTACGATTAGCCTTGAATCAGCCCAAGACACCGGGGCAACCAGCAATCTTGGGTTTACAACTATTGCGGATTCTACATTCTCCCTGCCAACTTCTATCGAGATCGTAGCTGGGGCTTATCAGATAGCGTACAGTGGCGGTTACAAACTCACAAAATGGGAAGCAAGCGGCGGCATCAGCGTGTCAAATATAAACGCATTGAGCACAACTGTGACGATTTCAGGCAGCGGAACCCTCAGGGCGGTGGGAGATGTGACGCGATTGGAATATTCTTACGATGCTGCAAATCCGGAATCGAAGTCTGAAGGTGCGGGCAAAATTGACGCTGTAAGATTTACTCCTCTATTCTCAGGGCAACTCCTATCGGCTTACGTCTATATAACCGAAATTTATCCACTCAATTCGAGTACATATAAAGTCCATTTCATGGATAAGAACCGCCAAGACAAGATCACCCCTTTCCAGCAGACACCAACTTCGGAAGGCTGGCAGAATATAGACCTCTCACCCTATGCCATCACCGTGAATCCCGGCACAGATTTTTACATTGGATTCGAGTGGCTAACCAGCCATAATCCTGCTCTTGGAGAGGATGCATCTACTAATTTTGATCGAAGCTGGCGATGGGATGGAACAAGCTGGGAACAAGAGACCTACGGCGATTTCATGGTTAGAGCCGTGGTAGCAGCTCCTCTGACTTATGAGTTTACGGTTTCGGCAACAGCAGGAGGCTCAACAAACCCAACTTCAGGAAGACACGTTTATAACGCAAGTACAAGTGTTTCAGTCCAAGCTACTGCTAACGCTGGGTACGTCTTTGACCACTGGGAACTCGATGGCGTACCATTAGGCAACGCTAATCCATATGCAGTTACTATGAATGCAAACCACGAACTGCACGCGGTTTTCAAACAGGGTACCTCCCTGTATTCCTCCTCGCCAATGCCGGAAACGACGGCGTCGCCTATTCAGTCGGCGACTTTCGGTCTTTCAACTGGAATCATCTTTCTAGCGATTGGAAGCGTGGTAGCCGCTGCAGCTGTATCAGCGGTGGTGCTGGTGAAAAGGAAAAGAAATCAAGATCAGAGGAGACAGCTTTTGGAAACTGGATCTCAAGCAGCTTCAGCCACCAAGCTTGGGGGCTATGTTCCAACGGGATATACAGTTCTTGACAAGCTGCTGTACGGTGGGATAGTTTCGAATTTTGCAGTAGCATTGACTTCGCCGCCATGCGATGAAAGAGATGCGTTAGTCAAGAGTTTTCTTGAAACCGGGGCGAAGAATGGAGAGGCTACATTCTACGTTACCGTTAACCCTGGCTTCGCGATAGACCTTGCGGACAGGTATCCTTCAGCATTCCACCTGTTCGTTTGCAACCCTCAGGCTGAAACTGCCGTCAGAAACGCACCCAACGTTTTCACGTTGAAGGGCATAGAAAGCCTCACGAACATCACCATCGCTCTAACCCAAGCTACCCGCAAACTGGACCCATCGGCTAAGGGACCCAAAAGGATCTGTGTAGGTTTACTCTCGGATGCGCTGCTCTACCATCGCGCGGTTCAGACAAGAATGTGGTTGACTGAGCTAATTACAGAACTGAAGTCTGCAAAGTTCACAACCATGGCGGTGATTGACCCGCAGATGCATCCGGTGGAAGATGTTTATGCAATTCTCGGATTGTTCGATGGAGAAATAAACATCAGTGAAAGACAGACGAAGAAGCTGGAGCGGTTCCTAAAAATCAAGAGGATGAGCAACCAGAAATACATAAAAAGTGAAACTTCGCTGACCGAAAAATGACGAGTCGGCGATGAATCAATCTAAAAAGCCACTTAGACCCTCGTTTCCGAAACATTGACTATCCGTCCTTTGAGGCTGGCGGTCTCTGAGCGGTTTCCGTAGGGCAACCGTCTTCGGGGTTCACCAGGCGAACCTGGCTAGGCTCGGGAGAGAGCAACCTAAGTCTGGACGT
>CAYGVV010000252.1:0-2795 GCA_964353395.1 uncultured Candidatus Bathyarchaeia archaeon
GTGGAGCCTTTTGCCTGGGTTCAAATCCCAGCCCCGGCCCCTCCTACAATGCCAAAGTGAACCCTAGCGCCACAGAACCCATGCAGATTCTATATATAAGGGGGCTATAGTCTTCTCCGAGCAGCTAGTCCACCTTGGTTGATCCGTGCATAGAAGGGTTAGAAGAAAAGTCGCACAATGGTACTTTCTTCCGAAACATTGTTCTTTGTTTTAAACAATCTTTTTAGCGTACGCATTCCAACGTCTTAACTTGTAGGGAACAAGTTGCCTCAGACGAACAAGCAACGGATGCACATAGGCTTCGACGACACAGACTCAACAAGGAAAGGCTGCACAACATACGTTGCTGCCCTTCTTGTGGAAGAGCTGGAAAAGTTAGGCGTTACGTTGGTGGATTATCCGAGTTTGGTTAGGCTTAACCCTAACGTGCCCTGGAAGACAAGAGGCAACGGAGCATTATGCCTAAGAATCGAATATGAACCAGCAATCGAAGAAGAAATCAAAAAAACCACCGTACAACTAGTCGAAGCGCACTCTGACCTCGAATGGAAAGGCACAGACCCAGGAATAGTCTTCCTCAAAACAGCCGAAATCCCACGAGAAATCACAGCGTTCGCCAAAAAAGCCATCACAGGCATCGTAACCCTCAAAGAAGCCCTAAAGCTAATCCGCAAGTTCCACGCTGAAGCCTTAGGATACAACACGCAGCGCGGAATCATCGGCGCACTAGCAGCCATAGGCGAAACCTTCAACGGCGACCACACATTTGAGCTAATCGCTTATCGTTGCCCAGAGAATTACGGTTCAAAACGGAAAGTTGACGAAGCCTCAATCTTCAAAATGGACAAAGCCCTGCAGCCGTACACCTTCAACAACGTGGACACCGAAAAGCGCAGAATCATAATTACTCCAAGAGGTCCAGACCCAATTCTCTTCGGCATCAGAGGCGAAACACCCGAAACCGTCAAGCAAGCCTTCAGCATGGTTAAGCCATTGGAACCCGTGGAAAGACGGGTAATTTTCCGTAGCAACCAAGGCACAGACGCACACCTCACGCAAACGGCAGCGCTGAACAAGATACAACCGTACAGCTCCATCATTGCCAAAGGAATCGTAGCCCGGAACCCACAGGTAATTCGCCTGCGCCACGTGATTTTCGCCATCAAAGACGAAACTGCTGAGGTTGACTGCGCAGCCTACGAACCCACAGGAGCTCTTCGCAAAGTGGCAAGAAACCTCATAATCGGCGATTGCATTGAGGTTTACGGTGCAGTGCGCAAGTCAACCAAGGATAAACCTTTGACCGTGAATCTTGAAAAAATAAACATCCTGCAACTTGCGCCGAAGACCACTCATCAGAATCCCAAGTGCCCAAAATGTGGCAAAAGCCTGAAGTCAATGGGCAAAAACCAAGGTTTCAGGTGCGAAAAATGCGGAACACGATGCAGCGACCTATCAAAAATTGAGGTTCCCGTGGAACGCGAGTTGAAAACTGGGCTTTACGTGACTTCCACTCGTTCCCAGAGGCACTTAACCAAACCGCTCAGGCGTTATGGACTCGAAAAACGCAATAAAGAAGCAGAAGAAATGATCCAAGAATGGCATTCTTCTCAATATCAGAATCAGGGGGTTAGATTTAACTGAATATTAATTATGGTCCAACCGTCATTTTACACTTTACCCGTCGCAGAAAAACTCGAACTGCCCATTCCGTATAGTGAGTGCAAACAGGTTACTTGGGCTTGTTTCGCCAGTTTTTGACCAAGCGAAATCGGATATTTGATCATCAACGATTGTTAACCTCAGCGTGATTTGTCCCTCAGTTGCCGATGTACTTGTCGTCGTGAAGCCTCCGCGCATCTCGCTGGTTAACCAAGTAAAGTTGTCCAGCATGTTCCGCAATGCGGGAATATAAGCGGTTTGAGCATTGGCTTGATACTTATCGAGAAAACTCTTGGCAGCCTCGATGTTACCCGTCGATGACCCCGTAAAAACTGGGGAACCACTTATGGAGTAGATTTTACACCAAACTACGCGACTCTTATTTAAATTGAGAAGCACATCCAAAGTGCTGTCAGCAGAGTTCAAAGCGTACTTACGAAATCCAGTTGGTTCAATCGCACCGCAATTGACACTGTAGTGCCCCATGTCAAGACCCACCACGTTTGCCAAAAAAGACGTTGATGACTGCTCATCGGCTGAAGGACTCTGCAGTGACGAGTTTTCACCTGGCATTATGTTTTGCATTAGTTGAGTGTGGAGTTTTATGTCCTCGAGCAGTCCCAGAGTGCTCATGGAAGTGGAGTTTAGTCCTTCGGTTGACGTTTGTGCAGTGGTTTGAATTCTTAATGTGATGTTCATGTAGGATTCAATTTGGCGACCAGTGTCATATTCTATGTACGTTACGCCACTAATATTCTGAGACATAGTTGAGGTAGTGTTGAAATGGGGAATCGAAAATTTGATTACGGTGTCATTGCTTGCGGAGTCCACTCTGAAAACCTTGAATGTGCCTGCGGGTACGGTGATGTCTTGAATGCCTACGAAGGTAAGCGTCATGTTTCCATTCATGCTGTCGTGGGAACCGTTTATAGTAACAGGGATTACCCATGTATCGCCTACGGTGACTTCTGACCTTGCCAGTAGACCTGTTAAAGCGGGATTGCTGACACCGCTGCGGTTATAAATTTCTTCATTTGGCGCTTGAGTGGAAATCCAAGTTGAATACCCAGTGTGGTTCATTTTCTCTATAAATGAAAAAGTAACCATTGGCCAGTTCATGCTCATGGTATGTG
>CAYGVV010000253.1:0-2745 GCA_964353395.1 uncultured Candidatus Bathyarchaeia archaeon
TGGCTTTTAAATCTAAATTGCTGCTTGGACGTTTGTCTCTTTGTACCACATTGCCTGCGAAGTGAACACCGTTAGGGCTACAGTTAGACCGATGTCTTGGACGTTGATGCTATCAGGAGAATTAACGTAGATTGCCATTGTGGATCCTGAGGGCAGCACTAGACTATTTTCTGTTGCCGCAACAGCTTCGGCAGCTATTCCGCCGAATACATCATCAGCAGCTATCGTCGCACCTGCGGTATAGTTTAGATCCGTAGAAAGGTCATCACCACTTTCCGCAATGGCGTAGAATACGCTAGTTGGCATGTCAATATCTTGTCCACGGGCTGTGATTTTGCTCAAGACAACATCTCTACCACCGGTGTTTGTTACCATAATTGCAGCTACTGCTGTTCCGTTTAACGATACCCAGACATGCTGCTTTGTCAATGCCAAGTTTTCCTCTTGAACTCTGGTGCTTGTAACGTTGATAGCAAAGTAGGTGACGACTCCAGCTAAGAGCACTGAAACAACTAGTATTATCAGAGTTGTTACGACTGTACTTAGAGCCAAACGATTTTTCAATATGTTCCTCATTTTTTTTATCACTGAAGAACCAGTAACTACAAATTTGAATTAGTAAGTTTGTGCGTAGAATCACAATACACATTTTTTATAAAAAAACGAAAGACAGAATAAAAAAGTTAGGTATTATCCCATGGTAACTGCTTCAACGTTAGTTTCCCTGTAGTAAACTGCTTGAGCGGTGTACAATGAAATGCCAACAGTTAAGCCTACGTCGTTCACAGCTATGCTGTCTGGATTGACCACGTATAATAACAGAGTGTAACCTGATTTTAGAATTAGATCACTTGAGGCAACGTTGAAACTATACACTCTTGAATTATAGAGTAATGCATTTGTCCCTGTGATGTTAAAATTTGGAACGTAATACATATCGCTAGAAATCGGATTTGTTGTTGTGCAGTAAAGGACCAACTTGCAATCTGAATCCTCCGTGTCGTTCCAGGTACATTCTTGACCTCTAACAGATATTTTGTCAATTACGACATCTCTACCGCCCGTATTAATGACCATTAGCGAAGCTTGTGAGTAACTAACAGTCCCAGGTGATGAGGTTGCGTTGTGCCATATGTGTTGCTTGGTTAAGTGTAAGCTTTCTTCTTGGACTCTCGTGCTGACTACGTTAATGGCGAAGTAGGTTACGACGCTTGCCAGCAGCACTGATACGACGAGTATAATAAGGGTGGTTACGACAGTGCTGAGGGCGCCTCGATTCTTTAGCAGCTTGCTGAGTTTGTTCATTGTCTTCTTTCACCTTCTAATATAATCGCGCTTGTTGATGCGTCAGCTGCTTCGTGAATTGTGTTTAGCCAAAGGTTTCGGAGTTTGAGGTTTATTTGGAGTTCGATTAGTTTTTGGAGTTTCATATTTTTCGCCGACTCATCTTTGACGTTTAGGAGCAGCAAATCCTTATAAATATCTTCTGTCTGAAGATTCAATATACAGTTTTCAGTTTACAAATAAGAAAACACGCTCTATCCTGACCCTCTGTATCTAAACTAAACTCTGGGTTGGGTCTGTGCTAATGCGACTTTGTTTGGTTGTACTTGAAGCACTGAAGTTAAGTGTATGCGAAATCGTTTATTCTATCTGTGTGTGTAGGTGTTTTAACGCACAGCTTGCGGCTTCGTCTGCGCCGTTCTGAGCTCGTTATAACGCTGTTTCGTTTGGGTGGCGACTTGATTCTGAGCTGTGGGAGTACTGTTGGCATGGCTCTGTTGCGGTTGAAAAGTAAGGTGCACACGACAGAGGAGCTTTTGATGCGGCTTGAGACGTGTAACTTCTTCAGGTTAACCAAGAACTCCGAGAAAGTGTACATATTGATTTTTGGGTCTGAGCTTCCGAAAAAATTTGTTCACGTGTTCCTTGAAGAATTCTTTGCCGCGATGAATATTAAAGCGGAAATTAAAGAAAATCTGACGAAGATAAATGTGCCAGTCAAATCTTAGATGCATAAAGAGAACGCTGAGAAAATTAACTGCATTACAGTGGCAGTGTTACTCTTCCATCATTATCAATGTTAAGGTTGACCGTACTTTGGAAATGGTCCTAACTCGTCTAGTTACCAGCTCTTTCAGCTGCTCCATGGTTTCTGCCTTGATTTTGGTGATTATGTCGTAAACTCCGTAAGAGAAGTATGCTTCTTCCACTCCTTGAATACCTTTCAGTTCTTTTAGAACTTCGTCTTCTGAACCTGACTCCACGTTTATCAACACAAAGGCTTTCGGCATTTCAAATCTCCTCGCATAGTTCTATTAGGCTTTGGCAATTAAATATTGCGCCACAAACCTTGAGTTTTTGTGACTAGTTGCTCGGAAAAGACTATAGCCCCCTTATATATAGGTAGAACTTTTGGTTCCTGAGTCATCTCCAGAATTTCCATCCGCCAGAGCCCCGCAAACCTTGCTGTGTTTTTTCTGAAACTCTGAGTGGTTGAAATAATAGATTTAATGAGCTAATATGCTTTTGGAAATTTTAGTTGCTGCTTTTTCTGAGAAATCTTTGGATGCGCTATTCCATAGCGTTTCATAGTAGTTTGTCACAATTTTTAGGAACATTCGATTGTTTGACCATATACTGGTCACCCACTCTTCTGGTAGATGCGATATGCCTAGGCTTGTTTCTTTCTGGTCATAGATTGCTGCTCGGAGTGGGATTGGAGACGGGAAGTATCTGATTTCG
>CAYGVV010000254.1:0-2707 GCA_964353395.1 uncultured Candidatus Bathyarchaeia archaeon
GTTTCCAGAACTTCAGCCTCTACGTTGACTTTTTTCATTCCGTGTCGCAAATCTTGCACCATCATGGAAAGGCGAGGCGTGAGGTTTTGTTTAGACATTTGTTTGCGTATTTTGTCGGTGTCCATCCAGCTTTCGAAGGGTACATCTTTTTTCAGGAGGAATTCTTCGCCGGCTCGGAACTGAACTACTACCTTGTTGTCTTTTGTGATTAGGAAGATGGCTTCTGTTTCTATGCTTCCGCGGTACTTGACTGTTAGGTCCATGCAGACGGAGTTCCCGTTTTCTCTTGCTGAAACTAACGCTTGAAAGAGTTCCGCAAGGTAGACACTATGTTTTACTGAAAGAAATGCTAGATGCTCGATTATGGATGGCTTTTTATGGTTCAAACTGTTTTGTCTCCATTTTTTCTGTCAGAACTGTCTTGAAAAAGCGAATGTTTTCTTGGAGCAGAATTTGACTCTTTCTTGCAGAATCCCGACATCATATAGTAGTGTAAGGTTGAGTATATAGGCTAGTTGCTGAAGAAAGGGCGTTTCTCCATGCATTTACGTTATTTTGAATAACAATCAAACTGAAAACGGGGTTCTCGTCGAGGAAAAAGCGGGACGGGAATTGCGGTTTCTTGTTTTAGTTGCTGGTTTACTGGACGGCTTCGACTTTCAGTATTTCTGGCACTTTATTTTTGATGTGGGTTTCGATTCCTTGCTTTAGCGTCATTGCCGCCATGGGGCAGCCTGCGCAGTGACCTTGGAGTCTGACTTTCACCGTTCCCTTTTCGACTGCTACGAGTTCTACATCTCCACCGTCGGCTTGGATGTTTGGTCTTATTTCATCTAGTGCTTTCTGCACTCTTTTTTCTAAGGTTTCAGTCATTGGTTACCACTTCGGTTCATCTAAAAATGCCTCTTTCATAGGGTGCAAATCTTAAAAGGGTTCCGATTCTTACCGAGGTTTATGCCATTGTTATTTGACTTTTTCACGAAGCCTTTAAAAACATTAAAGAAGCCATCGAAGACTACTTGGAAGCTCGATTAGCACAAAGTTATTAATAAAATCAATGCATAGGTACCGAGGTGAGCAGGTAGAATAATAAAATGTCTGCAGATTCACCAAAGAAAAATGGATTAATTTTCTTTTTTGGTGCAGGAGCTTCTGTGGATGCAGGAATTCCGGATACTTACACTTTCACTAATGCCTTTGAAGAGCATGTAAAAAACAAATATCCTCAGCTATATCAGCCACTTTCGATGATTCTGGAAAAGAGAAAAAAATACAATGAAAATAACCAATTAAAACCTGAAGTAGATATTGAGCAACTCCTAGACATTCTACGCCGCTTAATCAACAGAGACAAAGAGCCATTACTTGATTTTTATGAAGAGAAAAAATTCTGCTCAAACCTCGAACAGAATTCCTGCTTGGAACTTAAGACACTTCTGGAGAATTTTATTAGAGATAAAGTAGTAGTTAAAGACAATGGAAAGCTTGATTATCTTAAGGAACTTTTGAAGTTTGATATTCCGTTAGAAATATACTCTACAAATTACGACACATGCATTGAGCAGTTGAGCTATCTCAGCCATAGAAGGTATTCGGATGGGTTTAATGTCGACTGGAATGAGAAGAACTTCGACGGAAATTATGATATAAAGCATTACAAATTACATGGTTCTGTGATTTGGTTTGAAAACGTAAAGACCAAACAATGCGTTAAAATTCCTGCGCAGACATTTTTCCAAGGAAAACCAGTTGACCTAAAGCTGATATATGGAGAAGAAATTGAGCCATTACTGCTTTATCCTGCGCAAAAAGCCGAGTACATAGAGCCTCTGACCGACCTGCAACTAATGTTTAAGAATAGACTTTTCGGCAAAGATACAGAGGTTGTGATTTTTGTTGGCTATTCTTTCAAGGATGAGTATGTGACTCGCATGCTGTGGGATGCAGCCAGAGTTAACGAGAATCTTCATGTAATTCTAATTTCGCCAAATGCAAACTCGATTTTTGAAACTAAACTAAAATACATCAATAAAGAGAATACCGCCCTCTCTCGTATTCATGACAAAGTTCTCTGTCTACCATATCCATTTGCCACAGTAATTTACCAACTGAAGAATTACTATCTTCAGAAACTCAGGGGTATCCGCAATTGGGAAAATCAGGTCACCGATAAGGAAAAGTATGATGATAAAAATGACGAAGAATGGCATAGGCTACTGAAATTATGTATTGAAGGCGAGTTCTTATCTAAAGCAGAGTATATACTTGAAGAGAAGCTTCGTAGAAACTGGAACGAATTAAGCTTTGAAACTGATGTGAACTCGCTTTCTCTTGCCTTTCAGGGTTTGCTGCATTCGGTTATAGCCAACGACAACTACGCAGATAGATGGGTAAAAAGACTTAACAATTCGCTAGAATTCTTGAAAACGGGAAATTTACGGATTCACTTAGCTGAAAAAGACTTCTATGTCTTTTTTGAATACAAAGAGTCCCAAAACACCATTGGAAAAATCACAAAAATAATTGAGTCTCTTCTAACCGAGCAAGCCAACAAGTTACGGATGCTAAGCCCGAACTATGAATACTTGTTAAACTGCATAAGTGCCAGCCTCAAAAAATTGGAGGAATTGAAGGAATATCTGGATACAATGAAAGAACGAATTAACTGGCAAGAATACGATGCAGCCTTGATTGAGAAAGCAATAGA
>CAYGVV010000255.1:0-2699 GCA_964353395.1 uncultured Candidatus Bathyarchaeia archaeon
ATGAGAAATATGTCTTAAAAAGACATATCGTACACGTGTAGAACAAAAATACACAAATAGAAGGAACAAAAAAATGATTAATAACCACCCAGAAGAAATCCAAACCAAACTCACCAAAGGCTTACTCGATATGATTATACTCCAATTTCTCGACCAACAACCCATGCACGGCTACCAAGTAATCACCAAAATCCGTAAAAACTTTGGTGTCTACTTCGGTCCCAGCACAATCTATCCCCTCCTTAACGCACTTGAAAGAAAAGGCTACGCCAAAAGCCAATGGAACATGGACACCGAACGACCCAAAAAAGTTTATAGTCTTACACATGATGGAAAAGCTGTCTTGAATTTCACCGAAGGATCATTAACTCTCATATGCAAAACCATGTCTTCTGAGAACAGAGTAAGATTCGAAGCGTCACCACTTCAAACCAAAAGATCCGAGTTCCCATTAGGAATTCAATCGAGATAGAAGCGAATTTTGAATTCCGAATAGCCTTTCACTTGGCTATAACTGATGCAAAAAGTTCATGCGCTTCATTAGTTTGCTTCAATCCAAAAACACCAAACACATAACATGGAAAGTGCCAATCCATGCAAAATTTAGAAAATAAATTTTCTAAAAATGATTTCTCAGTTAACGATTGGTGCAGTCAAAAATGGTTTTAAAGATTTTAAAGCCATCACGGAAAGCGTTAAGATTAGATTTTCCACTCTTACGCTTGTACTCAATGCTAGGAACTTCCACTACATTAAGCCCAAGTTTCTTTGCTTCTATGAAAATTTCGGTTTCTATCTCAAAGTTATTAGATTCCAAAATCGGAGACAACTTTTGGATCGCATTCTTGTTAAAAGCAACAAAACCATAACAGATATCGGTATATTTTGCGGACCAAAACAAATTGACAATCGCTGTTATTAGGGAATTGCCCAGTCTTCGTAGCGTGGTCATATCGTACGAATAACCGCCAGTAATAAAACGTGAACCCTTGACTACATCCGCTCCGTCGTGTAAAGCTTCAACGAATCGAGGTATCTCCTCAGGAGTCATGGATCCGTCTGCATCCATCAAGACCAAGGCATCAGCACTCAAATAATCGTTTCTTAGAGCCTGTCTTACAGCTTGACCTTTACCGCGTCCGTCCTGCAAAACAATCTTAGCGCCATTCTCGGCAGCCACTTTTAGAGTGCCGTCTCTTGATAGGCCATCAATAACCAAGACATTGCTGTAACCGATGTTATTCAATCGGCAAAGCACATCCCCGATGTTCTTCTCTTCATTAATAGCAGGAATGACAACACCTGTACGTGAACTCAGAGGCTGAGCAACTTTGAAATAGCCCGCAGAGACTTTTGCTGACGTCACTCCAGAATTGGAATACGTATTCATAGCAAACAACCCTGGTCTAACGCAAAAACATCCTTATCCATAAACTTTTTACTTTTCATAAAGCAACTGCCCTTTCATCTACGCCCATGATTTGAGGTATTTTGTAAATGGTCATTGACATAGTTAAACGGGTGTGACTGTGAGCCCACAGCAACAGAGTTGCGCTGCACATCAGAAGCCAAGGACGCATGGTTGTTCCTAAATTAGTTTGCGAAGTATCGTATGCTTCTTGATTTGCCTATTTTGTGCGTGTTGCTGGCTGCTTGGGCTATTAGAAGCATTGCAATGACGCAGAGCTGAGAATGAAACGTTATCTTGGCTAAACCTCTAAGGTTATGCTGAGTCAGGCCAGTCAGGTTCTTAAGTCGGCTGAAAACACGTTCCACGGCTACCCGTTTCTTGTACGCTCTCCTCAACTCTTGCGGTCCATGACTCTTGAATCTCCTATCAACCCTCAGAACGCCTCTAACACCTACCTTTTGGTTTCTAGGATACGGAACAACCGGTAACGTTCCCTCTCTGATGGCATTATCCCTTAGGCTTTGTGAGCTGTACTGTGGATCTGCCACTAGCTTTTTGGATTTTACGTGATTTGAAGCTTGCAAGAACAAGTTGTTGGAGTGTTTTTTCTCATTCTCATTTGCAGAAGCCACAATCATGGCGATTGGCATCTCACTCTTGGTGTCTACTGCCAGGTGAAGCCTGTAACCGAGGTCTTTGACTTTGACCGCTTGTCCGACTCTTGATTCAGGGTCGCTGTACCCTGTTCTGTTATCAAGGTTTCGGCGGCTGTATGCTTTGATGAAGGTTGAATCCAAAGCCAAGGTTTCGCCCTTGATTCTTCCTTTTTTCACGAGCACCTCAACGGATTGGTCTACTATTCGCATCAGTCTTTCAGGTCCCACTTTGCTTCTGAACCTGGACAAAACAGCAATGCCATAAGGCGGCTCATCGTCTTCAATGTCGCATATCTTTCTTAAGCGTGGGTCTTTCCACATTTGCCTGACAAGCATTCTGTCGCTTGGAATGTGCCTTAACCGCCTCAGCAGGTGCGCTTTGAAAATTCCAAGAGGGTTTCTTGGCGGTCTGCCTGGAGAACCAATCGAATGAAAAGGCTCGCTTAGCACTTTCTGGGCAAAGGATAAATCAACCTTGCCAAACAGGGTTTCTATAGTCTCGTATCTCTTCATTGTTCACCCCAATAAAGAGGTGCGAGACTCAACTAATTACGAATTTAGGAACACGCATGCGCGCTCCGTTGAATCTAACGCTACTTAAAAGTTTTCTAAGAAGTTTGAAAGGTTGTTGG
>CAYGVV010000256.1:0-2685 GCA_964353395.1 uncultured Candidatus Bathyarchaeia archaeon
TAATGACTTTCGGCGCAGCACCAGTAGCGCCGCGAACGCCGTCAATGGCTATGATGTCCGCGCCAGCGCGAACCATACCACTCGCGATAGCCGCTGAATTGTGGACTGCGGCAATCTTCACCGAAATCGGTTTCCTGTAGTCCGTAGCTTCTTTCAAAGCGTAGATTAACTGTCTCAGGTCTTCGATACTGTAGATGTCATGCTGCGGCGCAGGAGAAAGCGCATCAGTACCAATGGGAATCATACGTGTCTTGGCAATGTCGTCCGTGACTTTCTCGCCTGGAAGGTGCCCACCTATGCCGGGCTTTGCGCCTTGACCGATTTTTATTTCCACAGCAGCGCCCGTGTCCAAATACTTAGGGTGCACACCGAAGCGTCCTGAAGCCACTTGCACAATCGCGTGGTCGCCGTACTTGTACAGTCTTGGGTCTAAGCCGCCTTCGCCAGTGTTAAAGTAAGTTCCAACTCGGGTGGCTGCGCGGGCTAATGACTCGTGTACGTTTAGGCTTATGGCGCCGTAGGACATAGCTGAGAACATTATCGGAGTCTCCAGCGTCAACTGCGGAGCAAGCTGAGTCTTCAGCTGTATTTCGCCGTTCTCCAGCTCCATCTCCAACGCGTCTGCCTTAGCGCCCAAGTAAGTTCTAATTTCCATAGGTTCCCGCAACGGGTCAATCGACGGGTTCGTGACTTGGCTAGCGTTCACTAGCAGGCGGTCCCAGTAGGTAAGTTGGGGCTTATCGCAGCCCATACCCGTCAAGAGCACACCGCCAGTTTCCGCTTGCTTCTTGATGTCTTTGATGGCTTCAGAAGTCCAGTTGGCGTTTTCTCGGTAAGCGCTCGGGTTCTTCTGTATGGTTAATGCATGGGTGGGACAGAAGGTTACGCAGCGTTGACAGTTAACGCAGTTCTCGTCCTTGCTGCGGACCACATCGTCTTCCGGGTCGTAGCTGTGGGTTTCGTAGGTGCATTGGTTGACGCAGACTTTGCAGCGGATGCACTTCTCTTCATCTCTTTCCACAAGGTACTCGGGTGGTAGGTAACTCTTCACTATTGATGCGCCTCCATGCTCGCTTGAACTTGGATGATGTTCTTGCCGCCGACTCTGCCAATCACAGGCTCGCCGCCTCTTGGAGCCCAAAGCCTATCCAACGTTGGCGACACCAAGCGTATGGA
This sequence comes from uncultured Candidatus Bathyarchaeia archaeon, assembly GCA_964353395.1. GTDB lineage: Archaea > Thermoproteota > Bathyarchaeia > Bathyarchaeales > Bathycorpusculaceae > JADGNF01. The sequence goes on from CAYGVV010000256.1 coordinate 1,177, forward strand.
AGCTTCCTCAGAGGACAAGTAGAGCAAGTCCCCCTTAGTGCCCGCCATCAGAGGCCGCAGCTTGATTCTGTCGGTTAAACCAATCATTTCGCCATGATGCGCCACGATGACGCTGAAGGGTCCGTTCATCAACAGGCTGCCGTACGTTTGGCGCAACGCTTTGAGAGCAAGGCTGCTTTTTGACTGTGACGGGTCAACTTCTGACCAGAATGGCGGAGCCAAGATTTGCGAAACTATCTCGATGGGCAAGCGCTGTCTTCGCATGAGCAGGTCGAAAGCGTATGCTAACACTTCCGTGTCAGTTTGCAGCGTGCACTTGTACCCGTACATTTCCAAGTACCTGCGGTTTATGCCATAGCTTGAGAGTTCGCCGTTGTGCACCACGGTCCAGTCTAGCACGTTGAATGGGTGAGCGCCGCCCCACCAGCCCGGAGTGTTTGTTGGAAAGCGACCGTGGCAGCTCCACAAGTACCCTTGGTAGTCTTCTATGCAGAAGTAATCCGCGATGTCTTCAGGGTAGCCGACGCCTTTGAAGACGCCCATGTCTTTGCCGCTTGAGAACACGAAGGCTTTGCCAGTTTCCGTGTTGATGCGCATGACCGCTTGTATGACGCAGTCGTCTTCAGTCTGGTCCTTAGGTCGTGTTCTTTTGGGTTGAACGAAGTACCGCCACAACAAAGGCGGATCAGTGACGTTTGCTGGTCTGGTCTGTATTTCTTCGTCGTAGATTATGTTGAAGCATGAAGCCAGTATCCTGTCGGTTTTCTCTTTGGCATCTCTGCTCAGGTACATGATGTGGAATGCGTAGTAGTCTTTGAAGTCGGGGTAGATGCCGTAGACGGCGAAGCCGCCGCCTAAACCGTTGCCTCGTTCATGCATGTTCGTTATGGCGCGGACTGGGTCTTTTGACGAGAAACGTTTGCCTTCTAGGTTCATCATGCCAAATATGGAGCAGCCTGCGAAGTCCTTGTCGCTGTTGAATGGATTGATTATATTTCTGTCTTGTTCGTTCAAGCTTAGTCACCTATACTCATTTTGTTCCGGAGAGAAGCCGGCAACGTTGCAAGTCCAAAGTTCTCCGCGAGCAGTTCTGTCTTGAACTTTTTCACGTTAACTCGGTTCTTCATTAAGTAAAATAGGACGCCTGCGCGTTCGATGTCGTTGAGGAAAGTTAATCCGACAATGACGTTGTCTTTGAGCACAAGCTTCTTGTACACGTTCTTTTCGGCATCGTGCTTAACTAAGATTTCGAGTGCTGGATCTTCCTTCGGGTTAGCTAAGCCAATGGAAACGATGGGTATGCTGAAGTACTTTAGGCTGCTCATGTTGGTGCCGCCTGTGTAATCCGTCTTTTTCCCCGCCATGTTATAACCCGCGACCTTGCCTTCTAAGACCGCGAGAGGCCAAAGAGGCAGCAGGCGGTTCTGGTTCAGTATGAAATCGTAGGCTTCGGCTACGTCGCCGCCTGCGTAGATGTCTGGAACATTGGTTCGCATGTAATTGTCCACG
>CAYGVV010000257.1:0-2685 GCA_964353395.1 uncultured Candidatus Bathyarchaeia archaeon
TCGAGAATTTCCTGCGAGAAAAACGAAAAGAATGGGACCTCTACCGCATGGTAGTCTCCGAGTGGGAAATCAACAGGTACATCAAACGACTCTAAAACAGCAAAGAGCCTCTTTTCCGAGGCTACAAACACCTTTCTTCTTTTTAATCCTTAACCTTCTCGGCTAACGCATCAATCTGAACTTCGACTTGTTGCCTTTTCGCTAGGTCTCGGACAACCACTTTGCCCTCTTTAAGTTCTCTCTCGCCAACTATCACGGCGTAGTCCACTTTCCGCTTGTCCGCGTCTTCAAGAGCCTTAGCCATCTTCCGCCCCATTATCTCGAATTCCGCGGCTACTCCTTGGTCCCTGAGCATCTGCGCGATCTTCAGCGCCTCACCCTTCAACTCATCCTTGACGGGAACCACAGCCACTTTCTTCCTCTGCCGCGTTTTCAACGCTGTTTTCTGGGTCTCCATGGCAAGTGCTATGCGGTCCAACCCATGCGCCACGCCCACGGCTGGAGTCGGTTCGCCGCCGAACGCTTCAATGAGCCTGTCGTACCGTCCCCCGCCGCCTAAAGCTATCTCTAACTGAGGCACGTACACTTCGAAAATCATTCCAGTGTAATACTCTAATCCCCTCGCGAAAGCGGGATCAACCGTTTCGATTTTGCATCCGCTCTCGGTGACCAGTTTCAGAATGGCGGATAAGTTTTCAACCGCCGCTGCAGCCTTCTCGTAGCCGATGACGTGGGCTTTCATTTTTTCTACGGTATCGAGGGCGCTTTCGCCTTTCAGTTCTATCAGTCCGCGTAGGATGCTTCGGCATTTTTCCGAGTTAACCAGCTCAAGGGCTGCGTCGTATTCTTTCTTGTCCATCCGCTGAAGCACAGCGTTCTGCGTCCTGTCATCGACGCCTTCTTGGCTCATTATCCCCTTCAACACGCCAACGTGCCCCAGCTTCAACGCGTAGTTCTTTAAGCCCACGTTCTTCATCATGCTGTTAGTGAGCAGGATTACTTCCGCGTCTGCCTCTGGTCTGCTGGAACCCATCAGTTCAAAGTTTGCTTGCCAAAACTCCCTGTACCGCCCGCGCTGCGGCTCGTCGTAACGGTAAACGCTGCCCACACTGAAAACTCTCAGAGGCTTCGGCTCATTCTTCAACGCCGTCGTGGCTAACCGCGCTATTGACGCTGTGAATTCAGGACGCAATGCGACTGTTCGGTCGCCCAAATCCTTGAAGATGAACATGCGCTGGCGGATTTCTTCGCCTGACTTAGCGGTTAGGAGTTCGTATGGTTCAACGATAGGCGTGATGACTTCCCTGAATCGGTAGAGCGCTGCGGTTTCTCGGGCTTTGGCTATAACGTAGTTGAGTGTTTCTGCTTCTTCAGGCAGCAAATCGCGCATTCCGCGGACAGGTTGGAAGGTTGACATGCGTTTTCCCTTTTTGCTATTTGAAAGTTAATGGTGAGACTGAGTAGTAATAAAGCTGTGCATCCAAATTTAAACCATTTTCCTTTCTTTGGTGTTTGCCATGACTGAAATGGCGCTGCCCGTTTCAGGTCTTAAGCGCCGGGAGCATAGGCCATTCAATGGTGCCAACAATCTCCAAATGCCAGACCAAGAAAAGCGTATAAGCGCGGTTGCTTCGTCATCCTAGTGTAAGCACACAGAGGCGATTTAGGTTTGTGGCCATGCGAATCCTGTGGGCACGAGAACGCTGAAGACTTGGTAGCCTGTGAAAACTGTGGTGCATTAAAAGATGACACAGATGACATCGGTGACTCTGGTGACAACCTAGACTCAGAAGACTTATTCTTTGACGATGAGTATCTTTAAATTACCTTCCAATAGATGTGCTTTCAACCACTTTTCCACAATCCAAGCACTTCTTAACAACTCGCCTTGGCTCACCACACACTTCATAAACTGTTTCATTGATAACTCTTAGGTGCTGGCATTGACGCTGGATAGAGATCTTTTGGGTAACTTGACGCTGCAACGATGAACGTGACTGCACTTTCTTGTTGACTAAATCCATGCTAAATTCTTCCACAGCGCTAGAACCGCAGTCCGGACAAAATCCATGTGCATTTAAAACTTCCATATTTGGACAGTTTCCGTTGCTGCAATGCCACGTATTCTTAACATTCACTGTTATCGGCGATGGTTTGTAATTCGAAACATTTTGTCGTTTGCTAGAGCTCTGTTTATTTGATATTAGTTGATTTTCTTTATTACTTGAGTTATATTCGACCTGCCCAGTAAGTTGATAATAGGTATTTTGCTTGCGTTTATTTTTTCGAGTAATAACATACGCAAGAACAACCATAGCGATGAAAAACGTACTCAAAAAAACGATGGCAACCCAGAAATCTATTATAGATAATATTATTGTGACTCCAATGAGAAAAAATAACTGTATTTTTACGCTTTTTCGCAAAGTCTCACAAGTTTAGATTTGGTTTGTAAGTTAAAGAGCTTTGCGATTCCTTACTTAATTCCACCTTATAATAAAAGAAATCTTTCTTGGTAGAAACTGCAATTTCAGGTGCTGTTTTTCGGAATCAGAATTTCTTGGTAGGATATTTGCTCCCTTTTTCCGCAAGTACAACTTTGCCCTCTCAGTATTTATAACTTAACTCTTGGTTCCGACTATAGGTCCAGCTCTTTGGAATACCCTTGAAAACCAATAGCCCCCA
>CAYGVV010000258.1:0-2670 GCA_964353395.1 uncultured Candidatus Bathyarchaeia archaeon
AAGTTGGCTTCCGCGTTTGCTGTCGGATAACTCGTGGACTTCGTCAACTATCACCCACCGTAGGCTTTGGATGTGTTGGCGCAGAACCCAACCCGACAGTATAGCCTGCAATGTTTCTGGGGTGGTTATGAGTATATCGGGTGGGCTTCTGGATTGCCGGGTTCTCTCTTTCTGCTCAGTATCGCCGTGTCGGACGGCAAGTTTGATGTCGAGGTTGTTGCACCACCATTCCAGCCGTTCCAGCATATCCCTGTTCAACGCGCGCAACGGCGTTATGTAAAGCACTTTTATGCCTGACGTCTGCGGCGCTTGAAGAAGCATGCTGAGCACGGGGAGGAACGCAGCTTCCGTTTTGCCTGTGGCTGTGGGGGAGATTAACAGGACGTTTTTGCCCTCAAGAATCCGAGGGATGGTTTTTTCCTGTGGCTCAGTGGGTTTAGGGAATCCTTTCTGTTCCACGAGCCTTCGAACTGGCTTCACAAGCAACTCAAAAACGTTCTCAGAAGTTTCCTGCAAACCGTGCAGCCTCAGGTGCCGACAGATTAAGCGGAAAACCTAAGGTAAAAGCATTTTGGAGCATTTTTCCAAGTATTATTGTGATCTTCAGAACTTGAGAGAACATACGCATTAGATGTTGCAGTTTGCTGAATCAAACTCAGTTCAACCTATATATGGAGGAACTATAAGTTTGAGGAGCAATGCTGGAGGAAAATCTGGTATGCAGTTGGAAGAGATGAAGAAGGAAATTGAAAACCTCGTTCTCGCCAAAGGCTTCTACAATAAGCCTGAGGATATCCCGAAAAAGCTGCTTTTCGCGTTCATTGAGCTCGGAGAAGCCAGCGACTCCTGGAAAAAGGGCTTGGCGGAAGAGAAAATTGCTGAAGAACTCATCGACGTTATATTCTACGTGCTTGACGCAAGCCGCTTGGCATGTCCCAGCGTGAACATGGATGAGATGTTCCAGCGGAAACTGGCGAAGAATCTTGGCAGACCTTTCCAGTATGGTGAAGGACACCGAAACAAGTAAGCATCCGCAACATCCAAAACCACCGTTTACTTTCTCACGGTTTTTATCCACGAACTACCAAACACTAGCAGACGTGAATCAACGTGCGCTTAAACTATCCTGAAAACCTCTCTTTCACCTGCAACAACTGCGGAAAATGCTGCGGTGACACCCAAGAAAAAACACGCCACATCCTTCTCCTCAAAACAGACGCAGAACGCATCGCAAAATACACAGGACAAACCATCGCAGCTTTTGCCCAAGAAACCAAGGACAAAGCGCCTTACATCTATGGAATGCAGAAAAACCCTGAAACAGGCAAATGCCGCTTTCACAGAAGCAACCAATGCACGATTTACACGGTTAGACCTTTAATCTGCAGGTTCTACCCGTTTGAACTAACAACAAACGAGAATGGCGAACCAACCTTCAAAGCAACAGACGAATGCCCAACCGTTTCAAGCCTAAGCAACACCAAAAACGGAAAACACCTAACCAAACGGTACTTCCAACGTCTACTTGCATTAGCACGCAAAGAACTAAATTGTGAGTTAACCGGCAATTCCCGCTAAATACTGAACCACACTAAAACTGCCTGAGCACATCAGGCTCCTCCAAAATATAACCACAATAATGACACTTCAACAAAAGCGGCTCTTCACCTTCCACGTAGAATTTTGCCGCTATGGGCTCTGCTGCATTGCTGACGCATGTGGGATTGACGCATTTGACGATGTCTTCGATGACTTTAGGCAACTGCACTTTCAGTTTCTCCTTCACAACATAATCTTTAACGAAGTTAATCGTCGCTCTCGGCGCAACCAAAGCGATGCGGTTAACCTCTTGCCTGTTCAAAGCGCGACCTTCAATCTTCACAAGGTCCTTAACTCGCATAAGCTTGCTCGGCACATTAACAGCAATGGTCATCACCTGCTTCTCATGACCTGTAATTCCCAAAATCTTAACCACATCCAAAGCGTAACCCGCACTAATATGGTCAATTACTGTGCCATCCTTAATCTTCGACACGCGAACTTCCCTGTCACCGCTCATGTGCCACTCGCCTGTGCACGTGACTTCTCCGCGTTTGTCATAGATAATGGTTGCTGTGCACGGCACTCTAGTGCTCTCGGTGACTACCCCCTCCCTTAAAAATAGAATCAAACAAGGGTGGAACTTGGTTAGTTAGCCCTGTTAGGCTCAATAATCACCTTAAGCGATTCGCCGGCCGATGCCACCAGCCTGAAACCCTCCGCTGCCTGGTGAATGCTCAGCCTATGAGTAATCATGTCCGCCACGTTCAACTTCTTCTCAGCCAGAACCGCCAAAGCCTCTTCTAAATCCTGCGGCGCAGCACCGTAACTGGTCTTCAACGTGATTTCGTTTCTCCAGAACTCAGTTATGGGCACGGGAATTCTCACCGATGGGTCAGGCACGGCGAAGAACAATATGGTTCCGCCTTTGTCGACGCACTCCAACGCTGTCAAATGTGCAGACGGAGCACCTTTGCAGAGGACCACTTGGTCCGCCAGTCGTCCGTCGTTTATTTTCTTCAGTTCCTGCGGAACATTCAGTCTCGCGTCTATGGTGCAGTGAGCTCCGAATTTCTCAGCCAATCTTAGCCTGTACTGGTTCACGCCAGCCACGATGATTTTTCGGACGCC
>CAYGVV010000259.1:0-2659 GCA_964353395.1 uncultured Candidatus Bathyarchaeia archaeon
TGACGACTGCTGCGACTGATATGTATACTGCGGCATATGGGAATTCACTTGGAATTGGAACTGCAGAAGGCGAAGCTGTCGGAGCTACGGTCGGAGTTGGTGTGGGAGCTGCCGTCGGAGTAGGTGTAGGAGTTGGGGCTGCTGTAGGCGCGGCTTGTGCTGGGTCTACTCCCAGATATGCTGTGTCGTATGATGGCCAGTAGGATTCAGATCCTTCGAAAGTTGCGATAATGGTGTATTGGCCTTCAAGTTGCGGTTTCCACATCTTGCCAAAGTTGCCTTTTAAATCAGTAGTGACTTCACCAATATCCTGCGAGTTACCGTTAGGATCGATTGCAGTCAATTTCACCGTAACACCTTTTGCATTGCCAGGTACTGGCTTTTGCATGTACAGGTATTCCATCCATGTAGTCATGTATTCGTCAGAAATTGCGGCAGCGCCCTTAGCTCCTGGAGATTGATCAGTGACTGAGCCTGTTATCATTACGCTAGAGCCTTTTGTTGCTGCTAGCTGAGGCGCTGAAACCGTCGTAGCACTTGGGCCCTTTCCGATACAGTATATCTGACTGTCGTACATGTTATAGTAGACCAAATAGCCGTCTGCAACGTACATGTTTGCTGCTGCTTCACCTAAGCCTGAAGACGACCACGCCGTCAAGTTCCATAGTTCTTCTCCAGTGTAAGCGTCGATTGCATATAGTCGCTCATTCTTGTACAGAGGTACGTTGGGTGAGTGCTCGCCGCCGATTGCGAAGATTTTTCCATCAGCCATCATAGACGGGAAAGTGGGTATCATACCCCAGTTCGATTCAACACCGTGGCTTGTGTCGTTGAAGTTCCAGACTTTGTTGCCGTTTGTCGTGTCGTAGGCAAAGACTTCTCCGCCGTAGCCGCCTATGATGAGTTCACCGTATGCGTTCTGGGCTGCTCTGCTGCTGAAGTATTGGAAGGCATGGTCTACTTGGTAGGGTGTTCCAACTGGACCCCACATGTAGTCGCCTGTGTCAAGGCTGTAGCCTAAGCGTTCGCCTGTCTCAAAGTACGTCATGGTGATTACGCGGTTCACTCTGTCGATTGGTTGGTATGTCAACATTTGTGAGATGTTGCCTGGGGGTGCTTGATAGCTCTGTTTCCATACCAGTTGTCCTCGGGTGTTTGGTTTGTCGCTTATTGCCCACATGGTCCATGGGTCGACGGTGCCTCTCCAGACTGAGGTGGTTGCGATGTTGCTGCTGCTGCCCAAGAGGATATCGCCAGGAAGTACAGATACAATGGATGGGTTGCTGGATCCTGTCAAGTCATAGGTTATGTTCATTTGCCATTCGTAGTTTTTGCTCATGTCAGCGTTCTTTCCTATAGGTCTGTATTGGTACGCGTTGGTGGTGGTTCCAGGGGTAAGTACTAGTGGTCCGTCTGGCAGGGCAGCTGTTGTCCATTTCGATAACGTGCCATTTTTTGATGTGGTGCTGTAGCTGAGTATGTATTTTGCTATAGTGCCGTCGTTCTGCAGTACCTGAGTTCCGCCTGAAGGAACCTTGGTAAAGTTGTACAGCCATGCGCCGGTGAATGGGTCGTAAGCAATCCATGTACTGCCAGAAATTTGGTAGAGAGCGCCGCTTGGAATGACTCCATGCTGGTTTGGCGATTCATAGTCGTAGAGCGAAGCGAAACTTGGTGAAATTCCTTCTTTTTGCCATAGGATTTCTCCGGTAGCTAAGTCAACGCAGGTGTATGGACCACCACCAGCATTATTGCCCAGTGGCATTGTGAAGTAGAGTCTTCCCTGCAGAATAAGCGCGTTGCCAAACCTGACTTCGTATGACATGCCTGTATAGTAGCCTGCTTCCTGGACCACGGTGTTTAAGCCTCCGAGAATTCCTCCGAACTCGATTGGCATTGTCCACATTACGTGGGCACTGTTGGGTGCTAGTCCGTCATCTTGAACGCGATATGTTTGGAATAGACCTAGCCAGTTTGAGGCTATGCTTGCCCAAGCCGAGTTTATTTGGTTGATGGGTCGGGTCCAGTACTCAGTCGGCAACGCAGACGCGGGAATTTTCTCTATTGGGTTTTCCTGCACTGTTAGGGTACATGTTGCGTCGCTGGGCAGAAAAGTATCGTTGATGTATAGACTACTCGCATCGCCAGGTACACCGGTTTGAGGATTGTATAAGCTCGCTACTTGCCCTGGGAAATACAGATCAAAAGTGTATGTGCCAACTTGTTTGGGCGTGTACAGAGCGTACGTTCCGCCTGTGGGATCGGAAGTGTATGGACCAAGCTTGTCTACTTTTCCGTCGGGTTTGGTGACGTTAATAGTGAAGCCTTTCCATCTGTCACCGCCAACACCTGCTGCAGTTGGTGGAGGCAAATCTAGCCAGAACACAACGAACGCCTGTTGATTTACTCCGACGGGGTTGGGTTGAGCAGTAATATAGGCGTAGGTTGGAACTTGCCATACAGGAGTATGCGCGTTAGCGACTGGCATGCATGCTACTAGTGCAGAAAAAGTCAATATTAGAGTCAAAGCGATTGCGTATAGTGTTTTGTTTCCTCTGATTTTTGCTGATTTAACACTAAGTTTTTCAGTCATTTTTGTATTCTTCCTATTTTTCTATAGTCTAACGTTTATTGGCATTCGACATATAACATTTTGCTA
>CAYGVV010000260.1:0-2609 GCA_964353395.1 uncultured Candidatus Bathyarchaeia archaeon
TGCTAACCCCTGAAACAATCGCTAAAGCCCTTCAAAACGTGAAAGCCAAGAACTTTGACATGATTTTGATTCCGGGGCTAATCCGAGGCGACACAACAATCATCTCCAATGCGGTTGGCACTCCAGCTTTTAAGGGTCCAAGATACGCTGCCGACTTGCCAACGGTGCTGGATTCAATAGGTGAAGTTAAGCTTTCAACCGTGACGCCTGCATGTGACTTACTCAGGGAAAAGCTTCAGCAAAAAGCACTGCAAGAGTTGGAGAAAATTGAGCAAAACCGAGACGACTTGCTAAAGAATCCGGGTAGCATGCTGATTAAGGATTTGGCTGTAGGTAAAGATTTTCCTATGCGTGTCATGGCAGAGATTGTTGACGCTGCTTTGATGCTGAACGATGAAATTCAGAGCTTGGCGAAGCATTACGTGCGACTTGGAGCCAACATCATTGACGTAGGAATGGTTGCGGGCAAAAGCAGACCTTCAGATGCCGAACGCGCAGTTAAAGCAGTGAAGAACGTTGTAGATGTGCCTGTGAGCATAGATACACTTGACCCAGACGAAATCAAAGAAGCAGTTTCAGCTGGTGCTGACCTAATATTAAGTGCGGACGCAGGTAACATTGAAAAGATCGCGGCGTTTGCCAAGAACGTTGCTGTGGTGGTTATTCCAACGAACCAGCGTGAAGGGTACTTCCCCAAAAAAGCTGAAGAGCGAGTAAAATTGCTTGAGCAGCTAATAGAGAAGGCGAGAAAACTCGGCTTAACTAAGGTTTTAGGCGATTTAGTTCTTGAGCCTTCTAACATTTTGGAGTCGTTTATTGCTTTTCGCCAGTTTGCAGATAGAAATCCTGATGTTCCGTTGTTCGTGGGTGTTTCTAACGTTACAGAACTGATGGATGCGGATTCCGTGGGAGTGAACGCTTTGCTTGCGCGTTTATCTTCTGAAGTTGGCGCGAGCATCTTGTTGGCGACGGAGAAAAGCGACAAAGCAAAAGGAACTGTTCGAGAAGAGGTCATCGCTTCTAAGATGATGTTTCTGGCGAAAAAACGTGGCTCAGTTCCCAAGGATCTTGGGCTAGACCTGCTTGTGCTGAAGGACAAACGAAACCGAGAAGGAATCTACAACAAGGCGATAGAAGCAGATGCACCTGTAGTGAATGCGGCGGAAAAGTCTGAACCTGCAGTCTTGGACGCTGAAGGAATGTTCAGGATAACGGTTGACCGCATAGACGGAACCATAGTTGCTGTTCATTTTGGCACGGTTCAGATGGAGAAGCCGCTTCATGTGGTTAAAGGCAAAACTGCTGAGAGCGTGTACGCAAAAATCATAGAGTCAGGCTTGGTTACACGGCTTGATCACGCTGCTTACTTAGGAAAAGAACTTGCAAAAGCCGAAATAGCATTAAGGACTGGCAAAGAGTACATCCAAGATAATCCATTGTTTAAGTCGTAAGCGTCAGCTTTCTCTTCTTGGCTATCAGAGCTTTGTGGGGAATAGCAACAGCTTTTTATTTCTATGTTGATGATTAATTGGTTTCAAAAGGGGAAAAGGACTTTTTGAGGGCTCTGACTAGCGGCACTCCAACTATCACGGCTAAAGCGACGAGAGTCAAGCGTTCCCAGGGATACATGAAGAACGCAGACGGCCAAATGACCGTTGGGAAAGCTTCAGGCAGGGTTATTCCAAGGATCTGACTGCGCACAACTTCTGAAAGTATGTTCCCCGTTAGGTGCTGCATCATTGTTCCCACAAAAGCCAAAATTGCCACTCCTGCTGTTATGAAAACAGGTTTGAGCGTCTTGACCCATTGGCCTGCTTTGTATCCTAAGGGTGAAATTAGTACCCCTAACGCTACAAGATGCAACCAGAAGAATGGAAATGCTATTGTGGTGTTGCCGAAGGGAATGTTGATGAACCAACTTGTCAAGGGATTTATCAGGAAAATCACGAGCAAGGCAAGGTTGAGTGCTATCACTGGAGCCCATTTCTTCTTAATTAGGAAACCGATGGCTACGGCATTCACTAGAGCGGGAAGGAAGTCTAAGCCCATGAATGTGACAGGTTTACCCATTGCCATAGCTATAAAGGTGCCTATGATTATGCTTGCGCCACCTGTGTAAGGTCCTAATATTATTCCGTAGAGTGGTGCGAGAAAGTCGGAAACTGAAAATTGTGCTGAGAGACCTATCATTGGTCCCATGGGTATGAGTCTTAAAACTGCATAGAGCGCAGAGAAAACGGCTATGAACGCAATGATTTTTGTTGTTTTGCCTGTCTTGTTCAGGTTACTGAAGCCCAACCACTTCATCCTCGGAACTTTTTTTCACTGCAGTGTAATTTTTTACATAGCAGTATAAAAAACTTCCTCTAATCAGGGTACACGCTTAAACCTGAGGCTTAATCGATACAGGGTTCAGGCACCTTGAAAATATTTCACACGGGTTTGTGTCGCGGTGGCTGTTTTTGCGCTTTTTCTGTCTAATTTGCTTGGAAAACGCTTATTTTCTGGGTGTGAACCGTTTTCGCGCGGTTTTGCGCTTGGCTGTCACGAAGCAAGGCTTTAGCAAATTTTAAATACAAATTACTGACATATGTAGAATCCCGAGGTTA
>CAYGVV010000261.1:0-2564 GCA_964353395.1 uncultured Candidatus Bathyarchaeia archaeon
CACTTGCAGTTGCTGAAGACGGCTTTGTTGCTTCCGCCTAAGCCAAATTCCATGGTGAACTCAGCGTCGTTGACTACGTTGTCGAATTCTTCTTTGCTTTCAAACTCGAAAACCACTTCACCTGCGAGGTCGCGGTGCCTGTGCGGCAGGTACTTCAGGATGTGACCGTTTGTGGAGCGGATGACGGGGACTTGTTTAAGGTTGTTTTGAACAGCGAATTTCCAGTCTGTGACCCTGTCCAGAGTTGCCGTATCTTTTTTGATGTAGCTTTCGTAGAAGGGTACTGCTCCATCGTAGTCGGCGTAAGTGGCGCCTGATATTTTGGCTGTTCCAGTGGTGAGGTCTTGGGCGAGGAGTTCCGCGTTGGCTTTCAGAAAGTCTTCTATGCTGCATTCAACGGTTAGTTTCTGGAATTTGCAGCCCGTGTACAAAAACGAAATTACGTCTGTGGCAGAAGCGAAGGCACCTTTATAGTAAAGCAGCTGGATGCTTAGAGACTTTTCCAACTCGTTTTTTGCGTATTGCAGGAAGTTTGTGGGCGCGTCGCTTGGCAGCGGATAAACTATTTTCAGGCTTGGGGCTCGGATTCCTTTCTTGATGGTTTGCAGGTCAACGGAGCCTACTCCGCGGAGTTTTATGTTGCTCGGATTTACAGCTGGCTCCAAGCTTTCGGCTGGCACGCTCAGCATTGACGGGTTCGATGGGGTTTGCCCATAAGCCGTTTCGTCCACGTAGTAGACGCGGCTTTCGTGGGCACTGTATGTTTCTGGCATGTTGTTTTTTCACACTCCTATGTTCTCGAAGAACCATGATTTCACGGTGAACTCGGTGCGGAAAATGAAGGGCTTAACGTCCACGCGGTCCACGTTGCGGTAGCTGACGATGTCGCAGTACGTTATGCCGTTAACCGTGACAGTGCAGGAGACGTAGTCGCAATTTAACACCGCAGCGTTTTCGCCGTCGCTTGAGCCTGACGTTCTGGCGAGGAACCACGTGTAGCCGTCTTCGTCGATGTAGCTGGGCAAGTCCTGAACAAGCGTAATGGTTACGGTTTCGTCTGCGCCTTCGGCTTCGCCTGACTGCGCGTTTTCCCATGCACCTGCTACGTGATTCCAGACTTTGACGGTGACGCCGTCTCCGCTGGGTGATGTGCCATAACCTTCAAAAGTTAACGTTATTTTCTTGGCGGTTTTTTCTCGGCTTTCAATCTTGAAGCCAAAGAGCGCAACTGCGTATTCACCGTTTCCATCGTTGCTTATTTCACATCGGTCATCATCACTGTACCAGAGCTTCGCGTATTCTTCGCTTGACAGTTTAGTCCAGCCTAAATCGTTCGGTGAAGCTTCTCCGTTGCGGCTATTTGCCTTGTGAGTTTGCGCTGCTGGACCCAAGTTGTAGAAGTCGTAGTTGGTCTCGTTGGGTTTGCTGCGGTTCTGTCTCACCACACGGTTAACTTCTTCAACAATTTTGCCGCGCATAACCCTGCCTGACTCACTTGCGCCAGACTGCTCAGTCGTCCACACGTTGACTCGCAAAGCTGAAATGCGCCTGCGGGCTTTGCCGCTTACCTCGATCTTCTGGTCTGCACTTTCAACCAAGCCAACGGTCACTTGGCCGTCAGATTCTTTGAAGGCTTCAGCGTTCTGCCATTCGCTGGTCACGGTTACGCTGGCTAAGCCTCCGTCATCCTTGACCACACGCAGGTTCGTTCGGAGCAATCTCGCCACGGTTACTGCCGCGTCTTCGGTCTCGCTCATTGGCTGATGAACCTCCTGCATGTGGCTTTTCGGAAGGCGGTTTCGCCTTTGAACGCATAATCCTGCACACTGAGGATTTCGTAGTCCACGCCGTTTAGGCGGATTTTGTCTCGATGCCGCACGGGCGCAAAAACGTGCAAAACAAGGTAATCATTCGTGACGTAGCCTGGCTCCAACAGAACCTCTTCGGCTTTCGCGGGCAGAACGATGGCTTTCACGTCTACGCCTTCGCCGTAAACCGTTCTCTCACCCACTGCGGTCACGGGGTAAAACGTTAGGTTTTCGCCCTTGCTGTTCAACACCTGCGTAAACCGCGTCACAGGCGCCTCATAGCCGAGCAGCAGCTGCGCCAGCCAGCACACCGTAACCGTAGCCTGCTTGTTCTCCACAAACCCGTAGTCCGCGTGCTTCACGCCCCAAAACATAAACTCGTTTACGTGTTGGCTGATGATTTTTGCGCTGTACTCGTAGGCGGACTTGTCATGGTCCCGCCGTATCCCCGCGAGGATTCCCGCGGTCACGGCATCGTAGTAGTCGCAAGCTGGCGTTTTCGCCACGGCATCTATGTAGCCTGCCCAGCACACTGCTGGGTTATAAGCGGGATACAGCCGTGAAGCAGCTACTGCATTGATGAATGCGTACGCCTTCTGCACCGTGGAGCTCCAGCCTTCATAATCATAAAGCCCAAGCAACGCGTAAGCCAAGGAGTCGTCGATAATGATTCTGTTGCCCTGGTCTACTCGGTGCCAGCTTCCATCTCCAGTCGGCGGCGGATCAAAGTAGCTGTAACACTCTTCCAAGCCTTCA
>CAYGVV010000262.1:0-2556 GCA_964353395.1 uncultured Candidatus Bathyarchaeia archaeon
TGGGGTCGCTGGGATTTGAACCTAAACCCAAGTGGAGATACGCCGTGCAAATCCCCATTTTAGTAGCAAACTACCAATTCAATGCGTTTCCTTTTTGGTTTTTGTTGGGCATTCTGGGTTGATGCATAGGTTCCATGGGCGTTTTCTCTTCAGCCATACTTGTACGGTTGACCAGCCGCAGCCCCTGCACGCCTTGCCCGTAGGCTTCACGAAGCCTCTTTGAGGCAGAGGAAAAGCTGTTCTGCAGGTGCCACTGAAGTAGTTTGTGCAGCCTGCGAAGCGTTTACGCGTCTTCTTCGAGTACAGGATAACTAGTTTTCCGCTCTTGCAGGTTGGGCATGAACCTATCACGCGCTCTTCGAGTTTGGCTTGCTTCACGGCGCGGCTCAGCTGTTCGCCTATGGCTTTCTCGTTTTCCTTCAAGCTGGCGGTCACGGTC
Source organism: uncultured Candidatus Bathyarchaeia archaeon (assembly GCA_964353395.1). Taxonomy (GTDB): domain Archaea; phylum Thermoproteota; class Bathyarchaeia; order Bathyarchaeales; family Bathycorpusculaceae; genus JADGNF01. The sequence goes on from CAYGVV010000262.1 coordinate 440, forward strand.
TTCAGGGTTTCCACTGCATCCTGCAGAATTCTCTCCTTGGTCTCATGTCCCTGCTGGACCGCGTTCATTTTCTCCTCCAGGCTCCGCGTGAACTCCACCGACACGACGGAAGGGCAGTACTTCCTGAGGACATCAGTTACTTCGAAGCCGAGGTCGGTCACCTCGATTTTTTCGCCTTGAATGTACTTGCGGTCGTACAAAGTCTGTATGATGCCTGCGCGGGTGGCTTTGGTTCCGATGTCGTTTGCCTCCATCTTCCGCAGGAGAGTGCTGGGGTTATACCTCGGCGGCGGCTTCGTGAACTCGTCTGTAAGAATCACTTTTTCAACGCGGACTTCTTGGCCTTTCTCTATCGGCGGAAGCGGCGCCTGTTCTCGGCGTGTGAAGAGCTCGTAGTAGCGGAGCCATCCTTGTTCTACTGTTGTTTTGCTGTTTAGGACGAATTTTTCGCCGTTGATGTCAAATGTGACTTTAACGGTTTGCTGTACTGATGGTTCTCCAAAAACGGCTAGGAACCGCCTTACCACGAGGTTCCAGATGTTCCTTTCAGCGCCGACGAGGTTTTTCTCGGGCAGTTTTCCCGTGGGGTAGACGGCGGGATGCGCTGGGTCTTGCTTTTTCCCTTCAGTTGGCTTCAATTCTGGTTTGGCAAGCAGTTCCCCTGCGAGATTAGTGTATTCGCGGACTCTAGCCAAACTTTTCAGGATAGCTTCGTAGCCTATCTCAGGCGGAAGTTTCTGGCTGCTTGTGCGAGGATAAGAAATTAACGCGTCCAAGTACAAGCGCTGCGCAACGCTGGAGGTGCGCATAGGCGTGTACCCGAATAAGCGGTAAGCCTCAGTTTGGAGGGAACCCAAATCAAACGGAAAAGGCGGCTCCACCCTGAAGGTTTCTGTCTCCACGTTTTCAACTGTGCCGCTTCCTTCTCGGCACGCATTTGCGATGGCTTCCGCTTCCGCCTTAACTTGGATGGCTTTTTTCTCATGCTCCACTTCCAAGACCGCTCTGCTCACTTTGATTTTGGCTTTCACGGTCCAGTAGGGCGTGGGCACAAAACAGCCTATGCTCCTCTCGCGCAGGGCAAGAAACCGCAAGGTTGGTCCCTGCACTCGCCCCGTGCTAAGCGTGGCGTAGCTACCGCTTGCGTTCTTCGCCGCCGCAGTTAAGGCTCTGGAGAGGTTTACGCCGTAAAGCCAATCCACCTCATGCCTCGCGAGTCCAGCTTCTATGAGGGCGAAGTCTAAATGGGGCAACGGCTGCGCATAGGCTTTTTCCAGTTCTTCCTTCGTGAGTGTGGAGTACTTCATGCGTTTTGCCGTGTTCTCTCTGCCGCCGCACGCGTATTTCAGTATGCAGTAGCCGATTATGCTTCCTTCAATGTCGTAGTCACACGCATCAATGAAAGTGTCCGCTTCCTTTGACAGTTTCGTGATTGTCTGCAGCCAAACCCGAATTCGTTTGGCTCCGCGTTCCGCCTCGTACCGCGGCACCCACTTAAGACTGAACACTGGATACTGGTTTCGCCCTTTCGTTTCACCCGCGACAGTGTACAAGTGTCCTAACGCTGGAACCACGACTATTCTCTCATCTCTCTCCGCCACGTAGTAGGGAACGCCGTTATCCGTCATCTTCTTGGCTTTGCCTGCAGCATCTAGAGCTGAGGCTATTCGGTTGGCAGCATCAGGCTTTTCAGTTACGATAAGCGTATACTTCCCCAAACGTTACAGCCACACTTGAATACTGAGATTCAACTTTTCTACAAAATAAACATTATACTCTACCTACGGGTTTTTCTTCTGCAGAGCCACAAGCGTATTTGTACAATCGCTCGGATTTTTAGCCAGACTAAAAGCCCTGTTTACGATGTAATGGATGCCTCTGAACTTAACCTGAAATAGGCTTTTACTCAGCCTCTTTGTTTAGCCCTTTCGAATCGGCATCACAAGTCATAGCGACTATTTCCTGTGAACCAGCGGCGTCGCTCTTAGCAATTGCCCCGTTTGAAATGCGCTGGTTACTCGCAACGAAAACGCTTTCCACATCGATAATTTCCAATTGTTTAGAAAGCCAAACTTTCAAGAGAGCCGCAAGAGTGGGGACCTCACCAGTGTAGGTAA
>CAYGVV010000263.1:0-2552 GCA_964353395.1 uncultured Candidatus Bathyarchaeia archaeon
AACAGGAGTTCAACGAGCTTTTTCTAGCTGCAATAGACGAAGCCTTATCTTCGCTGGGGGAAGGTGCAAAAACAGCCATATACTTTCATTTAGAACAGAAGTTTCACATCAAGAAACAAGAAATTCCCTATTGCCTTAACAGTTTTGTAGAAGCGCTTGAGACTCTCTTCGGGCCAGGCTGCAAGCCCTTAGAATTAATGTTCATGCAGAAACTCCATGCCAAAGTGAAGATAAAGTGCGGACCGATTAAACCTGAGGACTTTACATTCCCAAAGTACGTGAACATGGTCAAACAGAACATAATCTCCAGCGGCGGAAATAGTAAAAAGGCCGATCAAGCCGGTAAACACAACAAGAATAGCCAGCCTGACCAAGACACCAATTTCATGACTCTTCTTAATTTCTTGGCTGACCCCGTGGTTATTGTTGACGCAATGGGCCGCTTCCTATGGATTAATGATGCGTTTGAGGCTATTACTGGGTTGAGTAAAGAAAAAGAGATTGGCAAATTTTTCTTAGAAATGAACATTTTGCCGGAAGAAAGCAAAAATATCCTCCTCGAGAATCTGAAGAAAAGAAAAATGGGCTTGCCCGTCGAACCTTACGAAATCAACTTTACTAGTGTAACCGGTGAAGTCAGGTTTGTTGAGGTGAAAGCAAAAATTATTGAGTATGCTGGGCAACCTGCCGATCTCGTCATATTTCGTGATGTTACTCGACGAAAGAGTAATGAAAGGCGGCTCAGGGAATACTCTGAGAAACTAGAAACGCTAGTGGATGCGAAGGCTAGAGAGATTAGTGAAAGTGCCGAAAAGCTTAAGGGCATATTCGATTCGTCTCCTGACGCCATAATAGTCACGAACTCAGACTTGATTATTGTCGAATGCAATCAAGCAGCCATCGAGATGGGCGGCGTCTCCTCGAAAGCTGAACTGATTGGCAAAAGCGGCTTCAGTTTTCTCGGAGAAGGTGCTGTTAATAGAGTACAAGAAGTATGGGACCTCCTTCATAAAAATGGGGTAGCAAGAAACATCGAGTACACCTTTTCGGCGAAAGATGGTCGCAAAATTACATGCGAATTTTCGGTGAGCGCTATTAAAGACTCTTCAGGAAATGTCACAGGTTTTGTGACGATAACGAAAGATATCACTGAACGCAAGAAAGCAGAGGAAAGGCTGGAAAAAGGGCAGGATGAACTTGACTGCATTGTCGATTCTTCGCCAATTATAATTTTCTATAAAGATAAAGAAGGGCAATTCGTACGCGTCAACAAAACATTCGCTGAAACGCTTAAAATGCCTAAAGAAGAATTTTTGGGAAAAACAGTTTTTGACTTATATTCCGCCAAGATTGCACAAGGCATGGCAAACGACGACTCAGAGGTTTTAAAATCAGGATGCCCCAAACTTGGCATAATGGAACACTATGAATCCACAAGCGGCATAAGATGGGTGCAGACAGATAAGGTTCCGATTTTCGACAAAAATGGCATTCCAGCTGGCCTGGTAGGCTTTGCACAGGACATCACCGAACAGAAGAAGGCTGAGGAGGCGTTGAAGGAGAGTGAGGCGAAGTATAGAGAGTTAATTAACGGGATGAATGACACGGCGTGGGTTATTGATCTTGATGCGAACTTTGTCGATGTTAATGATGCTGCTGTTAAGGTTCTGGGTTATTCCAGAGAAGAATTGCTGTCTATGGGACCTACAGACATCGACAACAGTCTAAGCAGAGAACAAATAAGAGACCTTGTTAAGCGAATGCCAGCTGATCAAATACAGGTTTTTGAAACAGCACACACTACCAAAGATGGGAAGGCAATTCCAGTGGAAATTAGCTCCAGCCTTGTGACTTATCAGGGAAAACAAGCAGTTTTGAGTATCGCGAGGAACATCACCGAACGCAAGAAAGCAGAAGAGCAGTTGTTATCTTCAGAGAAAAAGTATCGCGAGTTGTTCGAGGACCTCAAACGTGCTGAGGCGCATCTGCTTCAAGAGAGAGACAGAGCACAAAATTACCTCGATGTTGCAAGTGTAATGCTCGTCGCTTTGGACACTGAGGGACGTGTCACTATTCTGAACCGCAAAGGATGCGCAATTTTAGGATGCACCGCAGAAGAGGCACTTGGAAAAAACTGGTTCGACAACTTCTTGCCAAAAAACGAGAATGACAAAGTGAAAAGGGTCTTTCAATCTTTAACTGCAGGAAAGATCACCTATCCAGAATACCACGAAAATTATGTTTTGTCCAAAAACGGTGAGAAACGTCTAATTGCGTGGCATAACACCCTTTTGAAGAACTCTAAGGGGCAAATCACTGGAACCCTGAGTTCGGGAGAAGACATAACTGAACGCAAGAAAATGGAGGATACCCTTAAGCAAGAGCGGGACATGCTTGAATCCGTAACGGAAAACATTGGCGCTGGACTCGTGATGATCAGTAAGGACTACAGAATATTATGGATGAATAATTATTTGAGGCAATTTACTGGCGCTTCAGAAAACAACCATTGTTATTCATCTTTCAACACCTGTACTACCATCTGTCCTGAT
>CAYGVV010000264.1:0-2502 GCA_964353395.1 uncultured Candidatus Bathyarchaeia archaeon
GCCTTGGGCTACGAGTATGCAGTTTTCCTGCGTGCGCTCTTCAAGTTCCGCAACGAGCTCTTGCTCAAGTACCTGCTAATGGAAGAATCGCTCATCAAAGCAGGATTTGAAGCATCATTCATCTGGCTTGATGTGAAGGGACAGATTAACCAGACAGGAGAATGCGAGGTCCGCCTGTACGACACTGCACTAGTCATCCTGCCACAGAAGGGTGAACCAATCCGTGTGCCATACTGCTACGTTGCGCAGACCAGTAAGGCAGACTACAAACTCACGTTAACCGACGAGTTCGGAGAGAAATTCGAGTTCTCCAAGCTCGGAGAAAAATTCGATGCCCTGACGAAAAACCTGTCAGACGCTCTCAACAAACTGATATTCAGGTCACAGGAAACCGTCAAGGAACTCGTCCCTGAAGCAAACCCCGTGGTGGTAAGCAAGCTGGCGGTTTTAATTAAGGATGGGCGCGCGGCAAAGAGGAAAGACATCGAACAACTTTCACCTGACCTCTGGCGCAGATTAACCAAGAGTGCTGAAGAAGCAGGCTTGGCTGAGGAATACGGTTTTTTGGAAGCTAAGGCTTTGAAGGAGCAAGTGTGCGTTGGAGTCAAACGGGGACTCCTGGGCGATTTGACGGGTTCTTATGTGTGGCTGCTTGTTCCGTTGCTGAACTCGGCAGGAAAGCTGGACAACGCCGTTGCTTTGGAAGCCTTCACAACAGACAAGAGCGACGTAGGAGAAGCGGAAACGCAACCTGAAGGCACTGAAGGCGAAGAAAACGCTGATGAACAGGAGACAAATGAGACTGAGGCTGCCACCGGCGGAAAAGCAACGTACTTCTTCAGGATACTCAGAAGTGACTACACCAAGGCTAAGGACGAAGAGGTTACTGCGCAGTTGGAGAGCTTCATGAAGAACATCAACCGCTGCATGGTCGACATCAACTTCAGGCGAGAACCCATATTCCTATCCGAGGACAAACTGGACAAACCCAAGTACATTCAGTACCGCTATGCATTAGCTAAGTTACCTTCCTTGAAGATTCTGCGGAACCAATTCATCGGCAGAGTAATCCACTCATCCTTCGACCAGTGGAAGAACGATGTCAATAGTTTATTAGATTTCAACGCTAAGAGTAAGGATGACACGACAAAATGGAAAAAAGGAGAGAAATAGAAAATGCCAGGTTTCAAGCATCCGTGCAAATACTGCGGGAAACTAGTTTCCTCAGACGATAACGTGTGTCCCTTCTGCGGCAAAGTCAACCCCGTCGGTCCACTGCGGTGCCCGAAATGCCGCAACCCCACTGAAATGGGGCAAATGAGATGCAGCCACTGCGGCTTGCCTCTGCAGATAAACTGCTTCGTCTGCGGCAAACCCACGTTCTTCGGTGACTACTGCCAAAACTGCGGTCAACGGCTCACGGTGTTTTGTCCACAATGCAAAACGGAGCAACCGCCAATTGGAGAGAAATGCATAAAATGCGGTAAACCATTAAGTGCAGTTAGGAGATGAACGAAACGTCACTTCAACCTTTCACAAGAAACTACGAAGACAATAGCACCGAAGCTGGATTCCAATTCACGTTCCAATGCGACATTTGCAATGACGGTTACAAGACAAATTTCATTGCATCTAAAACCTATAAGAAAGCAGGATTCTGGAAAGGAATCGGAAAAGCCGCTTCCATCGGTTCGGAACTAGCTGGACGCAGCGGCGGCTACACGATAGAACGAGGCACCGACGCCATGAGCCAACGTTTCCAAGGTATGACCCCTGAATGGCACAAAGAGCACGAAGCAGCCTTTGAAATCGCCCAAAATGAAGCCAAAGGCCACTTTCAACGGTGCCCCAGATGCCACAAGTACGTTTGCGAAAACGACTGGAACGAGCAAGAAGGCCTCTGCACCGACGAGGCTCCAAGAGAAAGCACCGAAGTCGCAGCTGCCCGAGCGGAAAAGATGGTCACGGATATAAAACAAAAAGCCGAATCCACGCAGGTCTTCACTGGAGAAGTAACACGTAGGCAAACAATCTGTCCGGCATGCGGCAAACCAGCTGGAACAGGCAAATTCTGCAACAACTGCGGAGCGCCTCTAGGCCTGATAGTTTGCCCGAAATGTGGAGCAAAAAACGCAGCGGGCACAAGCTTCTGCGGCGAATGCGGCACCAAACTAAAGTGACCAAAAACAGATTCCCCTACTTTTTTCTTCTTTCAATTAGAAGCAACGGAAAAATCAACCAAAAAGAACAGCATCCGATTCCGACTGGACCCGCACATTTTTCGCCAAACCATCGTGACTATTCGGTTTTTAACGGAAAATATAAATTGACAAGCAGCATTAAAGAGATAATGTTTTAGTATTTGACTTATAGGTGTGTATGGGGGAAAATTGGATGAGCACGCATGCAGAAGATTTGAAACTTCGATTAATGACAATTGAGCTATTGAGAACTGCAAAGTATAAGCGTAATATCACATATCGGGCGTTAGCCTCCAAAACA
>CAYGVV010000265.1:0-2489 GCA_964353395.1 uncultured Candidatus Bathyarchaeia archaeon
TTGGCTGTGTCGCCGACGCCGACGACTACTTCTTTAACGGCGGGCTTCAGCAGCTCTTTCAACTGATTGTAAGCTTTCTCGTTTTCCTTCTTCAGCAGTGGCGGGCACTGGTCGATGGTTACTTCGCGGTTAACAATTTTTGTGGCGAAAGCCATGCAGTTCTCTTGACCGCATTCTTTGCAGTTAGTTTTCGGCAGGAGCTTGTAAATGTCTATAGGGCTGAGTTCTTTCATGCTTGCTCTCTTTGGTTTTTCGCTCATACTCTTAGCAACTCCAAGTTAAGGTTTCACGGAGACCCAATCGAGGAATTTGGCCGGGTCAGCTTTGCCGCCGCTCACTAAACGGTTGATAGTGTCTTTCAGTGTCTTCACTGCCGCGGGGTGCATCATCATGAACAAGTCTACGCCTGCAAGCAACAGCGTCAACGCCGTGGTTACTTCCCACAGTGGACCTCTGAGTTCACGTGGCTCCCACTCAGGCGCCATCTTTAGCCATGCTTCTCTTGCAGCCCAAGCGTTCGTAGTGCCAGATGACATTGGATGAGCCAGTTCACCGTCGCCCATCAAGCCTGCGAGTCTAGCGCGTTCCATGTTCGTGAAGGCATAATCCAAACCGTAGCCGAGCGCGGCTGTCGTTAAGTCCATGATGATGTCTTCTTTGTCCATGAAATCGTACAGTCTGCGGTTAAGCTCTCTTGCCAAGTTCAAGTCCATAGGCGTGAATGACAAAGCGACATGACCGTTTTTCTTGATGAACTTCGCGCAACGCTCAACATCCATGTCTCGCGTCACGGAACTCATCAGGAAACGCTCACCCTTGAAAGTCTCAGCGATTTCTGCGAAGACAGCCGTGTCTTTTGTGGCGTCGCCGCAGCCGCCGATGACGAGGGGAACGTCGACAGCCTGCAAGATATTCTCAACGGTCTTCACTGCATCTTTGGGAGTTGCGTCTTTCAACAGGGGGTCGATGCTTATGAGGTGAACTGTCACCATGTCTGCTCCGAACTTTTCCACCGCAAGCTTCGCCCATGCTGCTGGGTCGCCGACGACATCTTTCACGTGCATCTTTACTGCTTTGGACAGCGGCACTTCCATGTCGAAAACGTCTAACGTGACTATTGGAGGATGTAGTGTGGGGCGTTCAAAATTGTAGAAAGCAGGCGAGGTTTCGCCGCCTACGATTAATGATCTCCCACGTGTTCCGCCTTCGCCTCTGGTACCGCCAAGCTTCACTTCAGCAATTTTGCCAGGATAAGTCTCGATTGGACGCGCAAAAGCCGCCTGCAACATGGCAGTGGGCTTAGCAGCCTTCAAACCGGGCAGTTTCAGCTTGGGCATTATTTGCCCAGCCATTCCTGGTTCAAAGACCAGTTCCAGCTCTTTAACGTCCATCTGGAAGTCTTCCAGCTCGATCTTCTGGAACTTGGCGAGCGCTTCCAGCAGATCTTTGCTGAGTTTCAGTCCAGAGTCGTCGTCTTTCTTGTCGTGGTGAGGCAACGGGGTCACCGCTTTTCGGTTTTCTCGTCTTTGACTGTGGTTATGATGACCTTGTTGGCGTAGATTTTTGCGTCTTTGAGTATTATCTTGAAGCCGCCAGCCATTATGGGCAGTGTTGATGCTGTCATAACGGGCATCATTGCGCCTTCAGCCTGAGCTTCGGTTGTTGCTGCTTCTGTGACTGGTGCTGCTTCTTCAGCGACCCATTTCGCAACGACTGGGTGATTCTTCTCTTTCAGGAATGCTTTCAGTGTGTCTACGTTTGCTGCAGTTTCTTCAGTGGCTATTTTGTCCACAATGTCTTTGGGTATGAAGTCTTTGACGCGCTCTTTTACTTCTTTTGGCACCCAGACTACGCGGTTCCATCCGCCGTCTGCTGCGAAGAACTTCTGGGAGCGCATGTATTCGATAGACATGCCGTGGAAGCCGTCTATTTGTCGTCCACCTGCTGCAGAGTCAGCGATTGTTGAGAAGGGTAAGCCGTTTACTGTTACGCCTTTGTAACTTCTGTTAACTACGCCGAAGCCGTCGACTTCTGGGATGTAGAAGGTTACTGCTTCAAAGCAGCCGCATGAGGTGTGTGGGTGGTCAAATGCTGTGTAGAGCCATACTTTGCTGACTTCGCCCATAGTACGTTTTTTGACTGCTTCGTTGACGCCTGAAAATTCGCCTTTTTCAGCGTTTAAAATTTCGCCTCTGTCTATTGCGAATACGGGTCCTTTGGGGTCGATGTTTGCTGAGGCTTTTCCGTCGAACCAGCTGATGGCGCCGCAGTTGCTGTAGCGTTGGGGTGAGATGACGCACACGTGGCTGGGAGCGAATGATTGGCACAGGACGCAACCGTAGAATTTGTCGACGTCTTCGTCTTTCAAGCCTCTTGCTTTAGCATCTCGGGCTTCGTAATCTGCCAATGCTGCGGGGTACAGTTCTTTCAGCTTTGCGACATCGGTTATGAAGGTTATCTGCACTTTCTCGATTATGGGCAGTTCGCTC
>CAYGVV010000266.1:0-2472 GCA_964353395.1 uncultured Candidatus Bathyarchaeia archaeon
GCGATTTCGAATAGTAACCTCAGTCACCTGCGCAATCTCCGCTATTTCCCTCTGCGTTTTTCTTTCCCCTGTCAAAACAGAGGCGACGTAGCTTGCGGCTGCAGCAATGCCAGTTGGACCACGACCGGAAGTGAGCTTGAGCTCCTTTGCCGCTGCCAGAATCTTGTGGGCAATTTCTTCGACTTTCCCCTGCATTGTCAGTTGATTGGAGAACTTGGTTATGTACTGGCTGGGTCTAAGCGGCGGAATAGAATAATTAAGCTCTTTAATCAGGAAGCGGTAGCTGCGACCTACCTCTTTCTTATGCACCGTCGAAGACTGAGCTATCTCATCCAGCGTTCTCGGCAGCCCACACTGCCTACATGCTAAGTAGATTGCGGCGGAGGTTACGCCTTGAATTGAGCGCCCGCGGATGAGTCTCTCCTTCACGGCTTTCCGGTAGATGACTGAAGCGGTTTCAAGAATGTTCTTGGGAAGATTCAGGTTGTTAGAAATCTTCGTGATCTCGGACAGGGCGAAAGCCAAGTTGCGTTCTGTAGCGTCGGAAACTCTGATGCGTCGCTGCCACTTTCTTAAGCGGTACACTTGCGCTTTTTGTCCAGGCGAGAGGCTTTTGCCGTAGATGTCTCGGTCATGCCAGTCAATGGTTGTGGATAAACCTTTATCGTGAATGGTGTACGTTAAGGGAGCACCAACCCTTGTTCGCTTGGATCTTTGTTCATCATCGAAAGCTCGCCATTCGGGTCCCCTGTCGGCTATTTTGGCGGCTACGACGAAACCGCAGTCCATGCAAACTATTTCGGCGCATTCATAGTCGCGCATGAGTCTAGTGCTACCGCATTCTGGGCAGGATTGAACTTTGAAAGTTTCGACTTTTTGCGAAGTTGGTGAAGCGTCTATATTTCCATGCAGCTCATTATTCCTACTCATTCGTTCTTAGCTCCGTTCCTTTCTCGAGGAGGAAACGTACAGCTGTCTGCTAACCAGTTTTTCTGGGTCTTTTACTGAGGGTTTTATCACTGCATACGGAGAGGTAACTGGGCCGATAATGTCAAAGATTCTTCCAACAGTTTTCAAATTCTCATCAATGACTGCTGCGCCCATCTTCGGAGGCTTGTCGATTTTTACGACAATATTCTGTGACGGCGTCACATTGAGAACTTTCCCTAATCTTTGCAACACATTCCCCTCTCGAAAAACATCAACGTCAACGTAATAGGGTATTTAAGGTTTTCTGCAAACCACGTTATATGCGGTTTCGTTAGCCGATTTTTCAGTAGAAACGTTCTTAAATAGGAAGTGTGGATAAGACTGTGCCTTAAAAGGGTGAGGCTAATATGTCGAAACCATTCTATGTGAAGTATGAAGTTCCGAAAGAAGTTATAGATGCAGCCTATGAAGCCCTACAGATAGCTTCAAAATCAGGCGTGGTTAGGAAAGGAACAAACGAAGCAACAAAAGCTGTTGAACGCGCCATAGCCAAACTTGTAGTCATAGCTGAAGACGTTGACCCGCCAGAAGTTATTGCCCATTTACCGATACTCTGTGAAGAAAGAAAGATTCCATACGTGTTCGTACCGAGCAAGGAAAAACTTGGCAACGCCGTGGGCATAGATGTTCCAGCCGCCGCAGCATGCATCCTCAAAGAAGGAGACGCCGCAGGATTAATCAAAGAAATCATCACGCGACTTGAGCAAGTGAAAAGAGGATCTCAGTAATGAGCAAGGAAGAGCGTGCAGCAGCCGCTGAAGCACTAACGCCTGCAGAAGTAATCCAGATAATAGCGCGCACTGGAGTCACTGGCGAAATTACGCAAGCCCGAGTGCGCATACTTGAAGGAAGAGACAAAGGACGCATCATCACACGGAACGTTAAAGGCCCAGTGCGAGTGCAAGATATCCTGATGCTCAGAGAAACCGAGAGAGAAGCAAAGAAAATCAACAGATAAACGAAACGTGAGAGGAATCGTCAATGCCGAAAAACAGAAAATGCTCATTTTGCGGTAACGATTTCCCAGCGGGCACTGGCATGATGTACGTGAAGAACGACGGCTCAATATTGTGGTTCGATTCAGGCAAATGCAAAAAGAGTTCCTTACTGTTCAAACGAGATGCACGCAAGCTCAAGTGGACGACGTACTTCGGTAAAGAAGAAAAAGGGAAAGCCTAAACCGCAACACGGGCTAAACTGCATTTTACACCCAACATTTTTCCTTATTTGTGTTTTAAGTAGTTGCTATTCTTAGTCTGCGCTTTCTGCAGAATCATCGGTTCGAGGTTTTTCAACATGCCATTGACCGCTGAAAACGCCAATAGGACCCTACCCCCTATAGGTTTCTGCAATGAGTCTCTAATAGCATCCAAATATGATGGCACAGCTTATTCTTCGTTGAAGTAAATGCTATTTTGAGTCCACAGTTTGTTTAGAACAAATAGCTTCTTCGGAACTGCGCCGCATTTTCCTGATTGAAGC
>CAYGVV010000267.1:0-2468 GCA_964353395.1 uncultured Candidatus Bathyarchaeia archaeon
TTTAGCCTCCATCTTACTCGTCGCCACAACAATCATGATGATGAGTTTCACCATGAACTTCGGCGCAGGCACCATGGGTGCAATTCCTGGTGCGGCAGTTCCGGAAAAAGACTTCAGCGGTATACAGACGATATTCATAACGTCAGTGATTTTCCACAGTTACATCATAGGTATCGTTGCTGGAAAAATAAGCGACGAATCCATCGCCGCGGGGTTCAAGCATGCAACTATACTCGTAGTACTCGCCGTGATAGCTTCGAAGATCATACCGCAATTCATAAACCTCTGATAGGAGCAAAGAAAACACGAGAAGTAACCATCAACATCAAGGCTTGCGGAGAGATAACCGAGCGGTTAGCCCAGCCATCTCAATGGTCATCGTAACTAGCGCCGTAGTCGTCATGATTCTCGTGGCAATGGTGTTCGCAAACAATTTCTTGAACGCGCGCATTGCTGAAAACGAGTTCAGCACCAACAAACAGTTCATGCTTACGACAGCTCTCCAAATTGACGACATCGCGTGGACGATTGGACGAACCCAGACCGTTCGCTACTCAAGCAGGTACGGACAGGTAACGTTTCAAAATGGCTGCTTAAGTTATTCATTCGAAGTGTTTACTGACGGCACATGGCAGCCACCAGTTTTCATCTGCGAAACAGGCGTAATCCTGTTTAACATGCCTTCAAGCCAGTACACACTGGGCAACAACTATTTCGAACGCATATTTCCCACCTCAAACGGTTCCTTTCTGCAGGAAGGTCCCACAGCTCCAGTAAGCCACGTTTACGTTATCGAAAAGTTGCCCATGAGCGCGGGAAACTCCACAAGAGTAGTCATAGCGCCCACCGTCAGAATGCTAAATTCCACCATAGACCAGCAAAGCTACGTCAGGTTTTACCTGCCCTTGCTTAAGAGCGGCGCAAACCCGCAGCTTTCTCAATCCATCACCTTAATCGGCAAAACAGTTACCCAATACTTACACAACGTCACACAGGTTCGATTCACCGCAACTTTTCCGCAGGCATCTCAAGGATTTGACTCCGATTTCTTCAATTTTGAAAAAAACAGCATAACTCTCAATTCAAGCACTATTCCCAGTTTATCTCCTAATTCTGTAGTCGAGTTTTACGTGGGCGAGGTGACTGTCTCGCTCGGACTATACGTCTAACACATGGTGGTGAACATGAATGCAAGTTACCATTGAATACATGATTCTCATTCCAGTCTTGGTCCTCCAATTGTTCCTGTTTCCATTAACCGTCGGCTATTTCATGAATACATGGGTAGATTCACGCAGGTCACTTGAACTTCAAGGAGCAGCCAGCCACTTGGGAAGTTCAATACAACAAGTATACTTCTCTCTGAATCATACAACCATACAAGCAGGCACTCTCACAAACACGCTGAGCATTCCGCCTTTCATAGAAGGCTACGCGTACACTGGAAACGCAGCGTTGAGAACGGTTTTAGACCCAGTTTTCAACTCAAGCAAAGTTCTAGACATAACTCTCAAGTTTGTGGGTCTGGAACTTTCAACCACCACCTCAGTTACGCTGGGACAAAACATCGAATGGAACCCCTCATCCTTCATGAGCAACTCCACTCATGCATGCGTAACCGCTGAAAAATACCCAGACGGCACCATTCGGCTATCTTTCGGAACATAATGAGGCGTATGCTTTGGTAAGCGCAGCTATAGATCACATGGTTTCAGTCACCATCTTCTTAGCGGCGATTCTGCTCTTCATAAACCTCTTCAGCCAAACCAATCAGACCGCCGTCATCTACGAACGCCACCGAGCCGTCGCCACAAAATGCAGCGACCTACTTGACAATATATTGCTGAATCCTGGTTCCCCAAGTGAATGGGGAGTCAGCAACTGTACTCCCGTGGGCTTTGGATTGCAAGATCCAGAGTTCACGCAGTACCAGCTTAGTCCCTTTTCGCTTATGCGTTTAGCCCCTTCAACGGTTGATACTGTTATCTACGATAAGACCTCTCCGAATGTCTACTACAGCGACCTCACGATGGGTTTCGGAAAGAGTTTGTTGATGCCAAATGCTGGTACTATTAACTATTCTTTAGCGTTGAAACTGCTTGGAATAAACAACACGTATGGCTTCCAGCTTACGTTAACCCCAGTTGTAACCGTTTCTATAACGGAAAATCCCGCTGCGAACCCCCTGAGCCTGTCGCTGAGCGTGACTGGAACAGGGTTCCCCCTTGCGAACGCTGCTATAAGCTACTGCCTCATCCTTGTTTCTCTGCCTGCAGAGGAAGGGAAATATCCATCCTTCACTCTCCGAAACGGCACCGTTAGTGCTGACGAACGAGGCTCAGCCTCATTGGAATTCTCAGACATAACAGACGAAAACCAAAGTTACGCCTTCATCGCATACGCGCACCTCGGTGGTCTCGTCGGAGTTGGCTACTGCGAACGGGTCTCTTCCACCGACCAGTACGTGG
>CAYGVV010000268.1:0-2448 GCA_964353395.1 uncultured Candidatus Bathyarchaeia archaeon
GTAGACTTTCCAAGCTTTGCCTCTTAGTGCGTATTCTAGTTGGGTTTCGTCGGTTGTGGTCAATTGGCGGGTTGCCTCGTGGGTATTATTGCCGGGTTGGAACCTTATAAGTCCAATTGTTGGTACGTTTTGTTTTTGGGGTTTTGTTGTTTTGTTTGTTATTTTGTGTGCATTTTGTTTGCGTGTAACATGTGCGGCAAAAGTTTCTTTAGATTGGAGAGTGTATTATTGGCGGTATAGAGGGTTCCTGCAGGTTTGGGTAAGCCTAGGTTGCTGGTTATTGATGTTGTTAAGATAGTTGGCATCGTGCTGATTGTGTTGCAGCATGAGTGGACGACGCATATGCTTCCTTTGCTTGATCAGGTTTATTTTACTTTTAAGGTGTGGGGTGTGTGGCAGTTTGAGTTTGGTACCATTGGCGTTTTCTTGTTTCTTTTTGCTAGTGGTCTTAGTTTGACTTATAGTCATCCGCAGTTTTCGGGGTGGGGTGATCTTAAGAGTTTTTACGGTAAGCGGTTGCTGCGGATTTATCCTGCGTATTGGGTTGGTATTGGTTTTTTTGTGTTTATGTTGCCTTGGGCGCTTAATCAAGCATTTGATTGGGTGGATGTGGTGAAGATTGTTTCGGGGTTTCAGGCTTTTGGTGCGTTGTCGGCTGCTGATCATTATGGTAAGTTGAATGGGACGTTGTGGTTTGTGGGTTTGATTGTGTTTATGTATTTGTTGTTTCCGCTTTTGTTGTATGTGATTAGGAAGCATCCTCATGTTTCGATTGTGGGGCTTTTTGTGATTTCGTTTGTGAGCAGGTATTACTTGAATAATTATTCGGTGTTTTTCTTGCCTTCGAATTGGTTTCCGTTGTGCAGTGTGTTTGAGTTTGGTTTGGGTATTTATTTGGTTGTTGTTGGTTGGGTTCCGAAAATGGCGAGTAATTGGCTTACGAGGTATTTGGGTAATATTTGTTTCTTTATTTTTTTGGTTAATTCGCCGTTGCTTAGGGTTTTTCAAGATCAGCAGGTGTTGTTTGCTGTTTTGTTGGTGGTTGTGAGTACTGTGTTTTGGAAGTTTGATGAGTTGTTGCAGATTGGGATTAGGCGTTATGCGCGTTGGGCAAAAGATAACCCGTGGTTTGTAGACTGATTTGCTGGCGATTGCGTGTTCTCTAGTGCTCAGAACTGCTACCCCCTCCCCTTTAAATAGCGTGAAAAGTGACAGCGCGGATAGACCCTCTATAGGGGATACCAGATTAAACCTTCTTCTTTCAGGGGGTCACTATGCTATTACGAGAACAGCGAATATAAAACCTTTGGAGTCTTGAATCCCATGTCTCTAGAAATAAAGTTCCCTTTCTTCTTTGTCGTGCCGTCAGCGTGGAGGCGTTCTTAGAGGTACTTTACAAACAGAATGAGCCTGTTCCACAAACCGTATAAGCAGACTGCAACAGAATAGAGCTTTTGCGTTACTGTGAAAGAAAAAAAGGAGAAAAACTTAGAATGAGAAAATCATTATTGGCAACTTTAGGCATAATCGCTTTGTGCACTCTCTGCCTTACAGGAATCGTTAGCGCCACAAAACCAGGATTCAGTCAGACCGATGGTACAGGAGCGTTGGTTACTGTTGACGGAATTATAGGTTCTGGTGAATGGGAGGATTCTTGGAGAGGTAAACTGTACGATGGGTGGACACTGACGAATAATACTTATCGAGTAAAATGGGCGGAGGCGGGCGATAATCTTTGGTATGACCAGTGGCTTTTCGAAATTATCAGTGACACCACTAACGATGCAGGAGACTTCATCCAAATTTGCTATGATCCAGACTTGGATGAGGGCGCAGCTCCTCAAGCAGGCGACTACTTAGTAAATTACACGGGACATGGCACAGCAAAACTTTACGTGGGAACTGGAACAGGGTGGGCTTCATCATCTGATCTCGAGGTCGTAGCAGCAAGTACAATAAGCGCCTCGAGTTGGAGCGCCACTCCTCACTGGATCGTTGAAATCAACGTTGAAAATCCTTGGATAGACACAGGGGATAGAGTAGCCGCATATGATGCCAGCACCGGGAAAACCCTAATGTGGCCGCCAGAAACCAGCCCTAATGTCCCCAACGATTACGGACTTAGTGAACTCTCATATGAGACTATTCCAGAAGGATTAACCCTCGGAATCATGCTGCTGCTGTCGACTGTCGCAGTCATAGTTGGCACACGCTATTTCCGTAAACGGCAAAAAATCAAAAACTTCAGCCAAGTGAAACTGTAGAACCTCTCCTTTCCTTCCTTTTTTTAAGTGCTGTCTTGCCTTACACTTGGTTCAGCGACTCTCTGGTGCAAGAGTGCACTCCGAAAGAAATTTCCCACAGGTCGATCATATATTCCCTCGCTCGATTTTGCGGAAAAAAGGATACGAAGAGGCAGAAATTGACCACTTCGCGAATTTTTGGATT
>CAYGVV010000269.1:0-1384 GCA_964353395.1 uncultured Candidatus Bathyarchaeia archaeon
CTCTTGCCATTCTTTCACGTTCAGCCTGAGCTTGGCGAGACATGGCGTCCTGCAGGTTAGCGGGTATGATTACATCTCGGACTTCGACGGCTGTGGCTTTTATGCCCCAAGACTCAGTTTTTTCGTCAATGATCTCGCGCAGGTGAGCTCCAACTTTTTCTCGTTCCGCGAGTAACTCGTTGAGTGTGACTTTGCCTATTACTTCCCTGAGGGTAGTTTGTGAAGCTAGTTGTGTGGCTTGAAGGTAGTTCTCAACTTGCAGGACGGCCTTCTCTAAGTCAACGGGTTTCATGTATAGGACTGAATCCACGTTCACAGGTACGTTATCCTTAGTTAAAGTTGATTCTGTTCTGAACTGGATAGTATCCAGCCTAGTTGAGATTCTTAGGGGTGCCCTGTCGATTAAGGGGACTAGGTAAATGATTCCAGGACCCCTCAATCCTATGTAGCGTCCGAGCCTCAAAACAGGCATTCTTTCCCATTCTCTCAGCACTCGGATGCCACTTAACAGGAAAAGCGTTATTGCAACGCCCACGAACCCAATGATGTAGGGTAAAATGTCAATGTCAACCAACCTTTCCACCTCAATCGGTGTTAATCAGCTACTTGGAGAGTTAAGCTTTGTCCTCTGCGGGTTTTACTGCAAGGAACATGCCTTCAATGTCTATCACTTTAACCCTTTCGCCGTTGGTTATCCACTTGTCTTTGGCGGTGGCTTGCCAGAATTCACCCATCACTCGAATTTCGCCCTTGGGTTTAAGGTCGGTTACGGCGATGCCTCGGGCGCCGATTAAGGCTTCTTTGCCTGTTTTGATTTTGGCGAGGTTTGCCGCGAGGCCTGTGTAGAGTATCCAGGCGGCGAGGATGGCTATGACGAGAACGATGACTGCCAGGGCTACTTCGGTTTGGATGCTTAATCCGCCGTAATTGATGCCTGAAACGGCTGCCAGCAGAAGCAGTGCCCCGATGACTGCGCAGACTCCTCCGAAGAAAGCAACCGCGGCGTGCATTACTTTTTCTCCCCTGTTCAAGTATTCAGGGTTCTGCCTATAAGCCTTGCATTGTTATTCGGTTTTGACTATGATGTCTTTGCCTTCAACTATAACCGTGTAGAGCTAAACTGGGATTTTTTGCTGCGCGCGCTTTTTCCCAAACTCAAAACTGAATGGATCTTACTCTGCTTGGAAGACGTTTCCGCATCTTGTGCATCTGATGCTAAGTTTCTCGGTTCCTTTGACATAGAGCAAAAGATAACCGCAAGAAGGGCACTTGATGGACTGTCTTTTATTGTTTGCTGGTTCCGTTCTTGCTGCTGGTTCCGTCCTAGCAGCTGGTTCCGTTCTTGCTGCTGGTTCCGTCCTAGCAGCTGGTTCCGTTCTTGCTG
>CAYGVV010000269.1:1484-2410 GCA_964353395.1 uncultured Candidatus Bathyarchaeia archaeon
CTGGTTCGGTTCTGGCGGCTGGTTCTGTCCTAGGCGCTGGTTCTGTCCTAGCTTCGGGTTCCCATTTGCTTGCTTGAACCTTTCTTGTCAACTAACTCATCCCGCTGTGCGACTTCAAAACATCTGCTGCTTTTATGTTTTCCTCATCTTGGTTTGAGTATGAAGCTTTGCCATTAGCGCGCTAAACGTGTGTGCACACCAAGATACATCTATCTAAGCCTATCTGGACTGTTGCCTTTCAAGTCGAGCAGACTTTTTCTTCTTGCGTTTATCGTCTCTCTCCTTCTTCGTCCCAGGCTGAGGTTTTGACCGATCTTGTTGTCCTGTTTCTCCTTTCTTCCGCATGTACCGCCCTCCTTCTCACAAAAGAAATAACTCATTCTCTTTCTTGAAGCTATCCTTGCCTTCTTGTATAACTAAGGTATTACGGTTTTTATGACTTGTGGAACTATCCAGAAAGTGCACGCTTACGTAGTTATAGGAGTGCGTCAGTGTGTTTGGGATTAAAATTTAGTCCCCTCTCTCTGCACTGTGTAGGCTTGTTTTCTTCTTGGATAATGAAAAAGTTATAGTTGAGAAGAATAACGGAGTTATGTTCTATGCTGTTCACATACCTGAGATTTTCATAATGATTTCTCGGTATTTCTTGTCATTAAAGTCTTTTTCACAAGCTACCAGTACAAGTCTGCTTTCAGTTCCCTTACATCGATATATCGTAAAATATTTACCATCTTTAATTTCTACTCCACACAAGCCACACTTCTTCAATTCTTCCCCCCTCAGTTCTCTATTCTACTCTATGCAGATTTAAGACTTATCAGAGTTAGAAGAACAATCCAATTGTTTGTAGTACCATGCCAATTAATAACAAACTCAAAGAAAACAATGCCATCTTCTTGTAATTATTTACAATTAACCCTTATGCC
>CAYGVV010000270.1:0-2359 GCA_964353395.1 uncultured Candidatus Bathyarchaeia archaeon
GAAGGAACAGCACTGGTGAAGGTCATGGTGATTGGTCTGGGAGTGGCTACAACATCCTCGCCAGTGGTGAGGACTTTGGTTTCTGGAAGAAACAGGGTGTCGACGCCTGTTTTTGAGTAGTATATGCCCAAGCAGTTGGGCCCCAGAACGCGTATTCCGCCTTTCTCGGCTGCGGCTACTACTTGTTCTTCAAGTTCTGCGTTTCCCACTTCTTTGAAGCCTGAGCTTATTATCACAGCGGCTTTGACTTTTTTGGCTGCTGCTTCTTCCATGATGCTTGGCACAATCTTCGCTGGGACAATAACCACTATCAGTTCAACTTCATCTGGAATGTGGGTTATGGAAGAGTAGCATTTGAAGCCTAAAATTGAATCTTCATTCGGGTTAACTGGGTAGAGTTCTCCTTTGAAAACTCCACGCGTTTTGTTTGCTGCGAAGTTCTTGAAGATCACGTGCCCAGCCTTGTCTACTTTTTTGGTGGCTCCGACGACGGCGACTGAACGTGGATTGAAGAATGCGTCTAAATTCTTTATTGTTTCTTCCATGGATTATCCCAGCTTTTCCGTTAGAATTAATCTACTGTATTTTATGCTTTACTGTTCAAAAAACCATATAGTAATACTATGTATTAATTCTAACGCTGTGCCGTGTCTGCGTTTCCCTATATGTGCGTGCTCTTCTCACAATTACTATGGGTTTGTGTTTGATTTCCGCAAGCATGTTCCAAGTTACGCCTGTTGCTGTCACTTTGAATCTGGCAGCCATATCCCACACTGTGGCGCCTGAACCTGGACCTCTTGCCCTGTCTGCGATGTTGGCGATTTTCAATGCTTCTTCAGCCTGCAGTTTGCAGCCGGCGACGGCGAGCGGTGTAGGTCTCTTTCTGAGTTTGAGCGTTCTGCCTGCTATGTAAGCGATGATTCCGCCGCGAGAGTGTATTCCCATCATGGGGTTCGGTCTGGGCGTGAAGTGGAAGTTCCTGAACGTGTAGGTTTTATCAGTGTCCACGATTACCACAGCGGCTTTCTTCCCCGTTTTGTTCCAGATTTGCCGGTGAATTCTTTCGGCTAATGTGGACGCGTTGGTTAGGGGTAAGCTCACGTATGAGTAGGGCAGGTTTGAACCGTCTATTCCGCCTTCGGAGCCGAACATCAACGCTTGCAGGAAACCTGTGTACTGCAAGGCGACCTGTTTATGGCGGCTTCCTGCCGCGAACGGGTACTTTCTTATTCGTTGGAGAAGTTTTGGTCCGAAGTGGCATATTACGCCGAGGAAGTATCCCCATGCATGGCGCATCCACACGTTGGAGATGAATTTCGCGTTGGTGCTGGGGCTGAAATCGTTTTCGTCTAGGATTTTGTTCTGCGCGGTTGAGAGAGCCTTCTCGGAAACCACGACATAGTCGCCGTTGGCAACTCTTTTTTCCACTGCTTCGAGGATTTCGTTTAGGTAGTTTGTTCCTGGTTTCCAGTATTTTGTGGTTATCGCTAACGCGTGGTATTTGGTCATTAGCTATATGTTCTTGTGAAGGTGCATTTTTGTTTATCCATGCGCGGTGCAGGTTTTGCTGTGGGGGTGTTGTGCTCGGTGCAGTCTATAGCTCCCTTATTTAAAGGCTGAAACGTGGAGTGAATTGTTGGTTCTGGCACGTGATTGTGCTTGGGATTGCTGTGTTTGCTGTGCTGTTTCGAAAAAGTGATAAATATGTGTGCCACAGTGTTCGGCAGGTAGCATGTGGAAAAGAGGCGTTGCAGTGCAGGTTGAAACCAATAATCCGGAGGCGGAGTTCAAGTTGAAGGGCAGAGTTGTTTTCTTCGCCACAGGCAACTTCCATAAGTTCAACGAAGCCCGCAGCGTACTCTCGGAATACGGGATTGCCGTGGGCTTGCTCCGCGTGAAAGCAGTTGAAATCCAAAGTGACAGCCTCGTGGAAATCGCAGCGGCAAGCGTTGTGGATGCTTTCAGCCGATGCCACTTGCCCGTGTTTGTGGAGGATGCAGGCTTGTTCGTGGATGCTTTGAAGGGGTATCCTGGTCCGTACTCGGCGTACGTTTACAAGACTTTAGACAACGCAGGTTTGCTCAAGCTGATGGAGCACGTGGAGAACAGGAAAGCCACTTTCAGGTCGGCGATAGCCTATTTGGACGGCGCGGTTAAGCAGCCTGTGTGTTTCGAGGGTGAAGCCCAAGGAGAAATAGTTGCAGAGGAGCCAAAGAAGACTGATAAGTCGGCTTTCGGTTTTGACCCCGTCTTCATACCGCAGGGGAGCGCGAAGACGTTTGCGGAAATGACTATACAGGAGAAAAACGGTTTTTCACACCGTGCCAAAGCGCTTCGTCAGTTCGCAGCATGGTACAAG
>CAYGVV010000271.1:0-2340 GCA_964353395.1 uncultured Candidatus Bathyarchaeia archaeon
GCTATCTCTTGGATGTTCATTTTTACTGGCTTTCCAGAAAGCGTTTTGACGTAGGGGGTTACAATTACCAAGAAGCCGTTTTCCTTCAAGATATCGTATGCTTCTTTCAGAAAATCTTCAAAGAGGGGTCTGAGATTGGCGATGATTTTTTCAGCATAAGGAACTGTGGGGATTTCGCGCAGGGCTGGACCCAAATCGGGTTCTGTCGCTATGCAGTCTACCTCTTGTTTGATCGTGGCTGTTAATCTGCATGAGTCTCCTTGAAGAACCTCATAATAAGCATTTTCCAGCGAATACTCCTGGCGGAGCCAGCCAAGATTTCTTTGGGCGCCTTCCACGCACCACCGGTTTATGTCTACTCCAATTACTTTCGCTTTTATCAGCAGTGCTTCCTGCAGGATGTTGCCTACGCCGCAGAAGGGGTCAAGGAAAACTTTTTCCTCAGTGCAATGAGAAAGGTTTACCATGATTTTTGCCACTCGGGGCGATATGCCGAAGATTTTTCGCTGAACCGGTTTCTCCATGTCACGTTTTTGGAATTCAAACGGGTTGTGCACAGCTTTGGTTGTGCCTATCGATGTTTGATTTTTACCTATGCAGAACAAGATTTCCGCGTTGGTTTCAACCAAGCCTTTCTTAAGCACCTCAACAGAAGTAAGCTGCGGTTGTTTTCTGTCTCTGGGAAAGCCCATAAATCGGGTTTTCTTGCCTTGAGCCTTCAGTTCATCTTTGAGGCGGCTGCCGAGAAAACGTTGGATTGTGCTTGCGGCTGAGTTGAAAGGGGTTTCTGCTGCCCAGTACACGCTTACGCCAAAGATGGATTTTCCCGAAGAAGCACCAGGCATTTTATCAGCCAAAGCAGCCAAAGGAAGACATGTCTGGACTTGTGATTTGGCTTGCTTGTTTTCTTTAAGGAATGCTTCCGCCACAAGCGCAGTGGGCAGGAATGCGGTTACTTCGCCTATCTTCAGAATTCCGCCTAAATCATCGATTGCCGAGTTGCTTAGCGGACCTTCGGTTTCAACTGTGAAGAATGTGCGTGAGAAGTCTGTGACTTTGAACTGGCAGTTTCGGGCTTCCAGATAGGAGGTAAGCTCTGCTAGAGATAGTTTCCAGTTTTTGCCAGAGACGAATGAGTAAACAGTTTGGGTCTGTTGGGACATTTTTGCCAAGTTATCTGGTTGTGTTCGAGGCTTTTGAGAGTAACGGTTCAAGGAGCGATGTTTCTATATTGGCTAGCGTTGAGGGTCATGGTTTTGCGTGCTGGTCTCTTTTGCTCGGAACAGTCTATAGCCCCTTATATAAAGCAGCAACATGGAGAGTACTGGAGCGGACAAGGGTTAAATTCACGCGTTGGGCATTCAAGTCAAGGAAAATCAAGATGTCTACCGTGATAGAGAAGATTGCGGGTGCCCTTTACAGGTCTGGATGCATAAAGTTCGGCACGTTCAAAATAAAATCTGGAGCCGCAAGCCCATACTACGTTGACCTTGCACGGTTGCTTTCTTCGCCCAAGGAACTCTGCGCCATCGCGGACATTGCTGCAGGCAAAATCAGGGAGATTATGGCTTCTGAGCGGATAGACAAGTTAGCTTCCATCGAGCTTAAAGGCGCCTTGATAGTGCCCAGTATCGCGTGCAGATTAGACTTGCCGTGTATCGTGGTGCGGAAAGAGGAAAAAGCCTACGGCGTCACGGGCAGAATTGCGGGTGCGGAAGTAGCCAAAGGCGAAAACATCCTGTTTTTTGACGACGTAGTCAGCGAAGGCTTGTCCAAGGTTGAGGGGATTAAGCCGTTGCAGGAGCTTGGCGCGCAGGTAAAGCACTTGATGGTTGTGGTCAACAGAGAGCAAGGGGGCAAAGAAAACCTCGAAAAAATAGGCTACGAAGTCCACGCTTTGGCGAAAATTTCGGATATAGTGGATTCACTGTACCGCTCTAGGAGTATTTCGAAGGCTCAGGCGGACGCGGTTTTAGACTACATCAAAAGATAACTTGCTCCGAAAAGCATTTTATGAATGGTTACTGGTTTAGGTGTACCATTTGGCAATTTCTACTATTGCACTCTTCGAGTAACCGTAGTTTTCCAGAACAAATACCAAATCTTCAAGTGTATTGATTTCCATGCGTCGCCACCGAAGATTACTTATCTGAAATTTGTATTTAACAGTTTATTCCAATATCGTAATATGTCGGAGAAGCGACATGACCGCCCACGGAATAGGCGTTTGCTCATCGTAGATATCCCTATATTGCTCGTTGAAGTCTGGTTTACAACAGAAGGATGCAGATTCGGCAAATGCTGGTTCAGAAGCAAGTTGTGGAAGCTTTAATGAAGCCT
>CAYGVV010000272.1:0-2314 GCA_964353395.1 uncultured Candidatus Bathyarchaeia archaeon
CCCGCGGCCTACGGATTAAGAGTCCGCCGCTCTAGCCTGACTGAGCTACGGGCCCGCACGATACCGCTTTTGAAAGAGGCTTCACTGAGAAATATAGAGCTTACGGTCAAGATTGCGGAGGAGCTTGGGTTTTTCTCCTGATATTGAAGGAGCACTTGTTTCAGCAGTTTTGGCTGGTCTTGAAAAGGCAGTTTCTGCACTCTGGCTGGTCAAAGAGCTTAGACACACTAGACTGAAAAACGAAGAAGAATAGCAAAACTGAAAAAGGCTCGTGCCCTTGTTCTTTTTATTGGTGAGAAAATGACGCTGCGCACGGATTTGGTGGCGCCTTGCGGAATGAACTGCGGCGTATGCATGCGGTACTTAGCAACCACGACAGGCATAGCCCAGAAAAATAGACGACCACAATGCACGGGTTGCAAACCTCGAAACAAGAATTACGCATTCATAAAAAAAAGTTGCGAGTGGCTGAGAAAGAAAAAAGTAAACTTTTGCTTTGAGTGCCCAACGTTTCCTTGCGCCAAGCTTGAAAGACTGGACAAACGTTACGCGGCAAGATACGATACTAGCTTGATTGGGAATCTTCTGCAGATAAAACAGGTGGGCTTGGAAAGATTTCTGGAGAAAGAAACGGAAAAATGGAAATGCCCTGAATGTGGAGGCACAGTGTCCATTCATGACAAGAAATGCTACAATTGTGAAGTGTTGCCAACAAATAGAAAAAAGTGAAAGGGCGCGTTCATTCTGTCAAGGCTACGGACAGCGTGGGAAACCTTTTTGAGACCAAAACACATTACCAATAATCACGTGTAAAGTGCTCCAGAAAGGTTGACCTAAAATGACGGAAAAAAAGGATAAAGACCACATTGAAGAACTGAAAGAAATGATTCAAGAGAAAAAACCCAAGGAGCCAGTGGAGAAAGTTTTGACGAAGTTCTGCGGGCGACACGGCGTCTCCATGGACACCTGCAGAAAATACTACGAGCAGCTAGTGGCGAAGGGCGAAGTTAAAGAAAAATAACACCCGCGATCCATCAAGCTAGAACACAAAAAAGAAAAATGTGAACTAAAAGCAGCAACTGTGATCTAATAACTTGCCGCCTGCTTCAATTTACGCAATCTAACAAGTTCCAATCCCTTCAACCGCAAAAGTTCCCTCTGTGTTTGTGTGCTTTATATAAGGGAGGGGGTAGTCTGTTCCGAGCAGCTAGCCCCGAAGTCTGATAGTTCAGTCTGACACTGGTTCAACCCATATAAGCAGAAAGGGGGTGCAAGTCTCCGCAGGCAGTACGTCACAGTAAGCAGCGAACGATCAGCCTAGGAAGGTTGCAGACTGAACTTTTTATAAATCTTTTTCCTGTTCGCCTCCGCCTTTTCAGCGGCATCAGTGAACAGGTTGCGCCCATGCGAGTCAATCGCCACCACCAACGGACCGAACTCTTCCACTTCAAGGATCCATAAAGCTTCAGGCATCCCCAAGTCAAGCCACTCCACGCCTTTGACATTTCTTATGGCTTCAGCGGCGAGAACTGCAGCACCACCAGTGAAAGCGCAGTAAACAGCGCCATACTTTGCCATTGCATCGGAGGTTCGCTTGCCCATTCCGCCTTTACCTATAATTACGCGTGGTTTGAAGTTTCTTATGAACTCGTCTTCGAAAACTTCCATCCGTGTACTCGTTGTGGGTCCAGCTGCAACCGCAATCCATTTGTCGCCCTGTTTTCTCATCAGCGGACCACAGTGAAAAACCGCTAACCCTTCAAGGTCCACAGGCAAAGTTTTTCCCTCTTTCACCCAGCCCAAAGCTCGCCTGTGCGCTTGGTCACGCGCCGTAACCACTGTTCCGTTGACGTACACTACATCGTTTACTTTAAGTTTCCTTGTTTCTTCCTCTGAAATAGGTGTCTTGAGCCTGTAAGAAGCCATCAACTTTCACCTTTCGCTTTATGAGTCAAGTACTCAACTGACCCATCTGCTTTAATTCTTGCCGAAGCACGCCTAGCCGCCCAACAGTTAAACGCAACCGCCACAGGAAAAGACGCAGGATGCCTAAACGCGTAATCAACATGCACGCCCAACACCGTGGTTCTCCCACCCAACCCCATCGGACCAATACCAGTCATGTTTGCCATTTCAAGAATCTCCCTTTCTAAACCCGTAACTTCGGGATTTATGTTAACCTCGTCTAACGGTTTAAGCAACGCCTTCTTCGCCAAATTCAACGCTGTGTCTGCGCCACCTCCAACACCAACGCCTATAATCGTCGGAGGACAAGGCTGCGGTCGAAGGCAAGATCGCAGAGGTCCAGAACGCG
>CAYGVV010000273.1:0-2292 GCA_964353395.1 uncultured Candidatus Bathyarchaeia archaeon
CGTAGAAGTTCTCAGGAATTGCAACTGGAACGCCTGCTGCTTCTGCTACTTCCTTAACAATTTCGGGTGGAAGCCCATGCGAATCATACAATTCTGAAAGCGTCGCATCCGAAATTTGGCTGGTACCTTTTTGTTCTTTAAGCTGGTAAATGAGTCGCTTTACAATGCCTTCTCCACGCTTCAAGGTATCTTCGAACTTTTCTTGCTCCACCTTCAGCATCTCAAGAATCTCGTTTCGCATGGTTTTGATGTGCGGGAAATCTTCGCCCCAGAAGTTAACCTGCATGTCCACGATGTCGTAAAGCCCATCAATGTTCATGTTTAGACTACGCATTAAGCGGTATACTCTGCGAAACAGCAACCGTGCCAAGTAGCCTTCCTGAATGTTCGACGGCACAACCCCTTCTGAAAGCATGAAGCTCAAGGTTTTCGTGTGGTCAGTAATTGCCCAAGCATTCTCGAGTGGTATGAGGACTTTGTTCATCGTTGCCATGTCTATTCCTGAAAGTTCCGAAACGCGTTTTCTGGTGACCAGTCTGTTCGCCATCTTGTCCATGCTAACCAGACCAGAGTATTTTGCTATGCGTGAGAGAAAATCATCGTCAACGTTTGTTATTCCAGCCATGTCAAGCACTTTATCCAGCAGGCTGCCGTAAATCGCTTGAAACAAGCTAGGCGTACCTTGGCTTATCCACGTAAAGCGGTCTATGCCGTAGCCAGTGTCAACCGTGCGTATGGGCAACTCAACAAAGTCATCGCCAACCACTTTGTACTGCATGAAAACCAATGTGCCAACTTCTAAGCCACGAACGATGCATTCCACGTCTGGTCCAGCGTTTCCACCACCAACCCATACACCTTCTTTGTAGATGACTTCTTCGGATTTTATGCCAAGCACTTCTGTGGCGAATTCGTGGTGGTAACGTACTGTCTGGTCTTTCCAGTAAACTTCCTTATCTGGGTAGTTGAAAGCGTGTGCACCACCCATTTCAAATATGGTTAAGTGCCTGCCAAATGTGGGTCCAGTGTTAGAAATGTCTGTAAGCCTGATGGATGGTTGAGAAATAACCAGTGGATTTGCTGGTGGAGGAGAAATGCCTTCGGTAACGTAGGGTTGAAAGTCAATGATGCTTGCATGCGTTAGGTAAATGTCGTTTCTCCATCTCGCCACAACAGGATAAGGCTTTATCCGCGTGTGATTGTTCCTTTCAAAGAAAGATAGGAAGGCTTCTCGCATTTCTGGAAGGCTGAAACTTTTCTTGGTAGCTGGGTTGTTTATGAATGTGTAATAGCCACATTCGTCGCTGCTGGATTCACCGCAGGTTTCCTGTGCTGCATTCTGTGTCCAGAAATATTCGCCGCATTTTGGGCAGTGTTTCCTGACGAAGCCTTCCTGTTTGAAGAATGGAAGCTGATACATTTCGGCTGGGAATTCCTTCAATTTCAGGGCACCTTGCTTGTAACCTTAATTAGTTATTGTTTGTTGAAGGGTTTATGGGGTTCAGTGATTAAATCATTTCGCTGAGCAGCTTTGATTATGCTGTGAAAGCATGGTTCCAGGGTTTTCTGCGATGTTTGCGGTTGCGCCGATGAATCCGCATTGGGTGTTGTAGCTTATAGAAGAAGGTGAAGTGGCGCGTAACTGCTGTTCTGCTAGGAGAACCATTCTGTTCTGTGGGGAGAGCTAAATAGCACATACAGTCACTTAGCTCAAGAGGGAACATGCATGGACAGCGAAGCTCGTTCTGTTCCGTCTAAAACATCTTCTGGGCCAAACCAGGGCAAATCGATTTCTGTTTTTAAGAAATTAGGCAAGACACCTTTCGCCATCGTCGGCGCCATTGCGATTATAATCCTTGCTGTGGCACTTTTGATTCCGCAAGGTGCTGCCAAAATACCCCTTAACGTAAGCTACACCGTAGGAGAAAAAATGGTGTACTATACAACAGAGGAGCTTACAGTCCAGAGGTTCAACGAGACTGCGGATCAGGTTGAGGAAGACGTCCACCTATCAAATCCATCCTTAAATTTCACAGAAACTGTGGAGGTGGTCGACTTTGACGGAGAAACATACACTGAAATCGAGGACAAACTCGATAACCAGATTGAACGTGTATCGATACTTTTAGAGGAATGGTTGGATTGGCACATTAGACCAAGGCAGTTCTCTAGTTGGTGATTGGTTTGTGATTGGGGCGGAGATGTAAAGCCATGAGCGACACAACCCCGCGTGTAAGCTGACTCGGCTGTGCCGGGAGCAAAGGAGAACTGAGGTACGACCTTCACACCGAC
>CAYGVV010000274.1:0-2289 GCA_964353395.1 uncultured Candidatus Bathyarchaeia archaeon
CGTTTCAGGGTATAGACATTGTCCATAGAAAATTGCTCAGAGAATATTTGAGGGAATACGTAAAGAAAGGCAACACGGTTTTCTTTACCTCACATAACCTAATTGAAGCCGAACACATCGTTGACAGATTTGCTTTCATCGACCGAGGCACGCTCCTAAAAATAGGCACAGCCCGTGAGCTAAGAGATCAGTATCTTTTGCCAAGGTTTTCAATAAGGGTCTCTGATCCAGTGAAGGCTCAAAGAATACTTTCAGACGGCCTTCAACTTGATGAGTGCATAGTGAAGGGCGACGAAGTTGTCGTTACCTTAAAAAATAGAGAAGATGTTTCGAAAATCGGCGGGCTTCTCAGCTCCGCTGGAGTGGCGGTTTTGGAAATGCGTTTGCTTGGAACGATGGAAGAAGTTTTCTTAAAGATTCAACAGAAAACGGGGGCAGTCGCATGACTCAGAAGAAAAATATAGCTGTAGAATCACCCGAAGAGCATTCATGCCGTGGCAGCTTTTCTACGAACGCGCGGAACAAACTTAAACTCATTTTCACAATGGTCCATAGAGACATATCGCAGATACATAGACAAGGGCTGCCTCTCCTACTGCTCCTTTCAGCCATTCTCCTGGTTTTTGGAATCTCGTTTTTCTTCTTCGCAAATAGCGGGGCTGGGTTCGGAGGGAGTCTAGATATAAACGGAAAACCATGGACAGTGACCGGCGTCGGGGGGTTGGGTGGCGGAGGTGCCCCGCCCTTCTTAAGTTCCGTAACTCTTCTCCACATAGTCTACGGTTACTCAATAGTAGTTACAATGATTCTTATTCCAGTCGCTTTTTCCCTCAACTATAATTTCGAGGTCAAGAAAGGAACCGTTCGGATACTGACTTGCTACCCACTTGGCGCCTTTGAGATAACAGTTGCGAAACTCATATATGCGGCTATAGTGGGCTTTATTTTTGCCGCGCCTGTTTTCTTGCTGCCGTTCGTTCTGGGACTGGATAAATCAGTTGTTGATCTGTTTGCAGTATTTGCCACTGCTTACGTTTTTACCCTTACTATAGTTGCTGTGGGAGCTTTTGCTGCAAACGCCATAACTTTTGTTACTAAGAAGATGTATATTCAGCCGCCCGTTCTAGCGAACCTCTTGGTGGTCTTTTCTTTCTTCACCACTTCAACGATTCTTAACCTTTTAGGCCAGATACTAGGCTTTGCCTCTCCGTTTTTTGATGCTGTGGGTCAACTGACTCCACTTTCGCTGTATCATCAGGGACGTTTATTATTATCCTCTGTTCTGGGCGGACCTGAATTTCCGAACTGGGCGATCTTTCTGGTGCCGATAGCTCTTTTAGTTTTGGGCATATGGCTCTCTTTTAAGCTATGGCCAGACATATATGAGAGGGAGTAAACACTAAAAATACATTAGATCTGGTCTGGGGAGCATGGCTTAAGACCTTATCGTATAGGTCTTCGCGGGTTCAAATCCCACCATCTGCATTTTTTTTAACAAATTTCTTCTTTTTTGCTTGTTTTCTTGCTAAGACCTCTGACAATTAGCATTGTTCCTATCGGCGCTGACAGTAACATGGTTATGAAAGCAGGCATCAGTGAAATGATGTCTATCCACGTTTCTTTCAAGGTGAAATTGACCGAGCTTGGGCGGGCAGCCGCGTTTTCGAAGGTGAACGTGTATTGGTCGTCAGCGGGTTTTATGACCAAACTGTAATTTTGGTCTATGCTGATGTTCTTTAAGTGTTCTGTGTTGTAGCCATTTACGGTCAAGCTGATGCTTTCGCCTTCAACTGTAACTTCGCCCAGCAATGTCGTTTTAGTGGTTATGTGAGTGTGGTAGTAAGTTCCCTTTTGGTATGGTCCATATTTTTCATTGGGCGACAAGGCAAAGGAATTATCAATCACCGTGTCAGTTCTTGTCGCAACTAAAAAGGAGAAAAGAAAAAAAGCGACGCCGAGCGATAACAAAACTATGCCCGCAACTGGGCGTTTATTTGCCAAGCCATGTTGACCTATAGTTCTTTTAAAGCCCTGTAAGTTGGGTTCCTCAGGAAGCCAACCTCGAATACAATTCTCCAAGTATCTCTTCATATTCATAATTCCACATCTGGAACAAGTTTGCGGAATATTATGTGGGCTAACTTTGCTGGGTGAAGTTTTTCAGCGTCTTGTATTTCTATGCCTCTTTCCTTTGCGATGTCAAGCAGGTACTCGCGGGTTTGGCGGAGGAAGTCTTCGTTGGTTACTTCTTCTGGTTTGTCGTGCCAGTACCACACTTTTATCCCGTGG
>CAYGVV010000275.1:0-2251 GCA_964353395.1 uncultured Candidatus Bathyarchaeia archaeon
AGCCTAAATGGGTTGCAAATATTGTTCCAGCGGTCTCGGTGAAGATTGTCATGGTCCGCTTGGCTTAGATGATTTGGAAGTGGCCTGCGACTGTGATTGCCACCGCTGCCCTGATTGTGGAAGCGCCTATTGTGAGAGAATCGGCGGACCAGACCCGTGCGAAAGTGATGACGAAGCCGATCATTACGACTATCCGTAATAGTCATGGAGGAATAATTGAAAAGTGCCAAGTATAGTGTTTGAACGCTGCCAGCATATTGTACAACTATGCAAAGACAAACTGTACTTTAAAGAAATTCCAGTCGCTGACCTAAAACAGATTATCGCTGAAAACATTGGAGGCGACCCACGTACATTGAAACTCTACTTGAGCAGGCTACAGTACTTTGGTTTCATGAAGCAGCTTAACGACAATGTGATGCAAATTCAACCGGCAAATGTGAACAGAGATGCAGTGAGAGAACAGCAGAAGACTTTGGATGAAGCGATATTGAGACAGTGGGGAATTAAGGCTTAGAGAGAAAATGTCTGTGTCCGTGTGCGTGCAGAGAGCTGGTAGCGTTCGAGTAGCGGAGAGACTATTGAACATGAAAATGAACGAAGAGGCTGTAGAGAGATGAATAGAGAGACTAAACAAGCACAGACACAGAGAGACACACACACAAATTTGCTGTCTCCATGGGGCAGTTGAACGTGTCTAAACAAAAAAGTGGAAGTTTAAACAGAGGCGGAGAAGGTGAGTGTTGAGAAGTGTTGGCGTTGTGGGCGGCCTTGTAATCCTGTGTTGTATGTACGTAGTCAGAGAAGCCACAAGGACTTGCCGCTTTGTCAGAAGTGTGCTCAAGCTTGGTTAGATGGTGGGAGAATGCCAAAATAATGTGGGTTACTCTGCTTCGCTACGTATCCTCGTTCAAATGCGCTCGTAATCTACTGAATGTTGTAAGTAGCATCCATACGGGTATTGACAGGGTATATTCTACTCTGTGTTTTTTCCATCAAAAATCATGGGTATTGACATTACAAGTATGGGGGTATGGAAAAATTGAGTCCGACGGAACTCCATGAAAAATATGGGAAACGCATACAGGTAACCTTTAGAATCACGGAGTTAGCTTACGATCGCCTCAGGCAAGTTGCTGAACTCTTCGGCTTTAGGAATCCAAGTCAATATGTTAAAGCGATGCTTTACCGAGAGCTTCAGCTCTTCACGGAGCCTGTTGATATGCGTCGCCGTACAGCGCGGCACAAAAGAAGAAATCAGAGCTGAATAGGGGCACTACCTTTTTGCTGAGTCAATTAATTCCTGCAAGAGCACTGCGATTGCTGCGATTAGGATCGTGCGTAAGAATTTTTTTGGGTTTGGGATAGAAATTCTATCCAACCAACCAACGGTCATAGTCGCCAACCCTCGAGTTGCGGTTTCAAAAGACTCCTTCATAGATTCAGACACTGTCAGCCATATTCACCGGACTAATCGCAAGCAACCCACCGCGCGCGCAACGTAGCATGGCATTCTTGAAGTCTGGTAATTCTGCGGTCTTACTTTGCTAGGTTTCTAGCAAACCATTTCCTCACTTCTTCGGCGAAGATTACGATTATGGCGATGAGTGCTAGGAACGCCCAGTCGCTGAGGTTGAGGGCTGTTGTGCCGAAGAGTCCCTGCAGGAAAGGAATGTAGACCATTGATGCTATGATGGATATTTGGGCTGCTATGCCCAGCCAAATCCATTTGTTGCTTGTCGGGCTTGTCCTGAAGATTGATACTTTGTTTGTTCGAGACGCGAGGACGTTGCCTGCTTGAGCCACGACTATGCCGGCGAAGGTCATGGTTGTCCCTTTAATGTAGACGGTGCTGTTTGAGGGCAACGGTATTCCCAGGTGCCAGCCTCCTGCAGACCAAGCGCTTATGCAGCCTACCATGGCTCCCGCGGCAATGATTAGTCCGATGTATAGTGAGCGTAGGAGAACCTTCGTGCTGAACAGGCGTTCTTTGATGCTTCGTGGGGGTTCTTGCATGATGCCTGCTTCTGGGGGTTCGCGGCTCAGGGCCAATGATGGGATGACGTCTATGACTAGGTCGATGGCTAGGATTTGTACGACGAGCAGTGGAAGTGGGATGTTCAGTAAGGCGTAGAGGACGTAGGGAACGAGTTCAGCCCAGTTGTGCGTGAAGACGTATAGGATGAATTTTCTTCTGTTCTCGTATATTGCGCGTCCGGATTCTACGGCTTTGACTATGGATGCGAAGCTG
>CAYGVV010000276.1:0-2234 GCA_964353395.1 uncultured Candidatus Bathyarchaeia archaeon
AAATTTTTCGCTTCCTTTGCGCATATTCGACGCTTAGAACGTAAGGAGATTGGAGTATTTAATGACTGTTTCAGTTTTTCTTGTGGTGGTTTTTCTGAGAATCGGTAGTCGCAGTCTCTGCACCGCCATCGTTGAACGTCGGAGCCATTTGCCAAATAGCGATGGCCGTCGCGGTAAAGCTTCTTTGAGCCACATTCTGGGCAGAGATTTAGGGGGTTGGTGCCGGCGGATTCCTGTGGACCCGACTTCCCAGCTTTTTGTGAACCGGCTTTGTCGAATATGCAGGTGTTTTGGAAGTCAACCTTTCCCTCAGCCAATCATTTCACCTTCCACCCTTTTGATTAGCGTTCGCGTTTTCGACTGCCTCATAAACTGCTACAAAGACTCCGAGTTCAGCGACAAACTGCAGAGCACGAATGGGAGGATTAACCTCAGAACGCTCACGCCTGCGAGCCTCAGCCCTAGCCACGGCTAACAAACTGCCAAATTCGACGGTTTTTTCGTTGGGAGCTATGACCAGAGCCTTCAGCATGCTATAATAGTCTCCAGTTTTTCGGGTTGTTTATTGCTTCCAGAAGGTGCTTAGCGCATAATGGAAAAATTGTTTTTTCTTGCCATATGCCTTCAGTGATAGCGGGGTCGTCGCATTTTGCGAAACCGCATTTATCTACCACTCCCTTGCGTCTTGTGCGCAACTCCCTCAAAACATTTAGGTTTTCGATATGGACAGTTGTACCAAAGTTAACCTGTTCTTTGTTAAGTGCTAGAAAGGCTATTTCGAAGGCTTCTAGTGGTTTGCAGACGGAGCCCATTTTAGCCTGCGCTACACGTTTAAACTCTTCATGAAGCCCCGTGTCACATTTGAAACCTACCGTCTTTCGAACTCCACTAAAAACGCTTTGAGGATAGTTAACTCCAGTGAAACTGTCGCGGCTTTTTTTCTGCGCCGCCATCTACTTTGCCTCTTCCAGAATACACTTTATTTTCATTTTGACTCGCTCAGTTTGTCTTTTAGAAATTCTCTTAGGGCTGTGCGGATTAGTTGGCTTTTGTTTTGGAATTTGCGTTTTTTGATTAGTTGGTCTATCTGTTGTTTCTTATCTTTGGAAATTCTGACCGCGATTCTTTCTTCATACTCGGGTATCATGTTTGACCACTACGACAAACTTTTAGGTGCTTTCGATATAGCAATAATGGGACTAATTACGAGCGGCGAAAAAATAGTGAAAAAAATAGTGAAAGTGACAAAAAAAGGCGATGAATTGATAAGTTACCTTGAATTTAGAGGCCCACGCACTTGGAGACAGCTATTAGGTAAGCATAGCATAAACCAATCGAGCATAAAACAAGGAACTTCTGAAATTGTCAATTCTTTGACGGAATATTGTTTTACTAGGCAAACGCTTGCGCGAATTCTGAAACTGTATGTTAATGCTGGCCTTATAGAGAAAACTTCAGAGCCAAGAGAAAAAGGCAAGAGGGGAAGACAGGCTTATCAATACAGACTAGCCCCAAGTGCGACAAAGGTTTATTACGCAATACGCTTCAAAGATGCCCTTTTCTTTGGATTTGTTAAGCATCGGAACAAAAAGCCCTTCATCCAACTGTATCCAAGGGACAAGCAAATATTAGACACTTTGTGTAACGAGCGAACAGAAGACGGGAGCTTGCTTCATCCTGACTTGGCGAAGGCTGTTAAGCAGGACCAGCTGAGAAGAAAACATGGGCTCGGACGGGACGAAAGATGGGCTGCTCGCACAAAGATATAAAATTGCATCCTGCAGTCATACTTGTACCGCGTTTTCGTCATAGCAATTATGGGACTAAATACCCGAGTAAAAGAGATTAGTTCACTGTGGTCGCTTAGGTTGTGCTCTGGTTCTTGCTTTCTTGAAGCCCTTGAACGATGCTATTGAACTGTTCTATTGCCGCTTCTAGGTTTTCTGCAATTTCTGTTGCTAAGACTTCTGGTGCTGGGAGGTTTTCTGTATCTTCGAGGCTTTCGTCTTTAAGCCAGAAAATGTCCAAGTTCGCTTTGTCGCGCTGCGTTAGCTCGGCGTATGTGAAGGGTTTGAAGTGGTCTGTTGGTTTGCGGTCGTGGCGGTTTTGTGTGTTGTAGCATTTTATGAAGTCTTGCAGGTCCGCATAGCTTAGCATGTTTGTTTTTAGTGTGAAGTGTTGGTTTGTGCGTAGGTCGTATATCCAGAGTTTTTCTGTCCAGGGTTTTTCGCTGG
>CAYGVV010000277.1:0-2222 GCA_964353395.1 uncultured Candidatus Bathyarchaeia archaeon
TTATCAGGCGGCGGACGTTTTCGCTTTCAGCACGTTCTATGAGCACCATCCCTTCGCCGTGCTCGAAGCGCTTTCAACTGGCTTGCCCGTCGTGACCACGAATGTGGGCGGCATTCCTGAAACCATAACCGACGGCGAAAACGGCTTCATGTGCCAACCCTTCGATTCCAAGCAATTCTCTGACAAGATACTGTATCTTCTGGAGCATCCTGCTGAGGCTTCTGAGATGGCGTTTCTCGCCCGAAAGACAATTGAAGAGCGGTTTGACTGGCGCCTAATCGTGAAGAAAGTGCTAAAAGTTTACGATGAAGCGCTGAGCTAGCCCACTTCTATTGGCTTGCCCCTGTACGCTACGGTTACCCTCTGAAAAAGCTCAACCACATCCAGCGAGCAGAAAAATAGTTTCGTCAAAAACTCGTGCTTGTAGATTTCCATCTGCGCTTTCACGGGCAAGTCTATTCTCGGGCGCTCAAACCTGCGGGCTACCTCATGCACCTGCAAGCCCTCTACAGCGATTGCTTCTTCTTTGAGACCCGTTTTTCGTGTTATGTAGTTCAGGTAACTGATTTCTTCTAAGCTTAAGCCCATGATTTTTGACGCGGTCACGTCAGTAGCTAAGGCATCATTGCTGGTTAACATCAGGTTCATGTTGACGGGTTTTCCCTTTGTTGGACCGTTTCCTTCCAACGCGACTCTTGCGTCCATCACCGTTAATTGTGGCTTGAGGATGCTGTAAAGCCGAAGGAAAACCTCTGGTAGATAGGGGTGCAGGTAAATGCGCCTGTTGCTGGGGACGCAGCCGAAGAGGTTTTTTATGGCTCCGCTGTACATGGTGAACTCATGCGTCTTCATAAGCGCCAAATCAACCACGGCGTCTGCTTCCAGCACGGTTTTGGGAAGAAACAGTTCTTTCAGAGGGCTACTGTTGCTTTCGAATTTTACTCTGACTACCTTGTCCTCTGAAAGATTAACTATGGTGCCGCCTGCTTCTTTCACGGCGGCTTCTATGCCTGTCTTCTCGAACGCTGAGGCGCAGGGATAATTGAACCCGTTGGATTCGCCAACTATCACTTCTTGGGCGCCGTCTCGAAGCAGGCTGACTAACTCAGATATTAATGCGGGGTTTGTTACCACCCCAGGCACGTATTCGGGGTGACTCATGTTGGGCTTCACGAAAATCTTCCGTTTTCCACGTAAACCTGCGTTTCTGACGGCTTCCTTCAGGATTTCATTTATGCTTTCTTTGGCTCGGAATATTTTAACGGTTTTCTGCTGCATCTTAGGAGCCCTCTGCTTCTTTGGCTAGTATGCAGCCTGGGTCGGAAGAGAGGAAGTCGTCGTGGTAAGCGTTTGCTCTTGCTCGGCACCCGCCGCATATGTACTTGTAACTGCATTTTCCGCAGGCGCCCTTCAGGTTGGATCGGTCTCTTAGCTCGTTGAAGAGTTTGCTGTTTAGCCATATGTCTGTGAACTTCTGGGTTTTCAGGTTGCCCACGTTCACTGGGAAGAAAACGCATGGGTGCACGTCGCCCTGAGGGGAAAGCGAGCAGTAGAGCCTGCCCGCGCCGCATCCGCCTATGAAATCCGCGAGGGGCACGGCTTTCTTGCTGACTTTGACGGTTTGCATGTGCGCCATAGACATGGTTACTTCCCCTGTTCCCTGTGATCCTTGGCATTGCAGTGCCACTCTTGCCAGTTGCGGGGCGGTAGTCAAAATGGTTGTCTTGCAGCCTTTCGACATCCTGTTCAGCAAGTAGCGCATGAGTTTCTCGCGTTCTTCCGGCGTGAGGTCTTGGTCGTAATGTTCTTTTCCCCGTCCAGTGGGAATGAAATTGAAATAGGTAAATCGTTCTGCGCCGATCTCTTCTGCCAAATCCAGAATTGCTGGCATTTCTTCAAGGTTGCTTTTGGTGGCTGTGGTGGCGATGCACGCGCACAAATCTTCCGCTACGCAGTTCTTCAAGCCTGCTACTGCCTTGTCGAATGCGCCTGGCACGCCTCTGAAGGCGTCATGTGTCTGGGCGGTGGCGCCGTCTATGCTTATCTCCACGTAGTGAATCTTGGCTTGCTTGAGTTTCCTTGCCATTTCCCTCGTCAGCAATGTGCCGTTTGTGGCTACGGAAACGTACAGTCCGCGCTTGACCGCGTGACCTGCCACTTCAAAGAAGTCCTTTCTGGTGAGGGGTTCTCCTCCGGAAAAGGCGAGCGCAGTCACCCCCGCG
>CAYGVV010000278.1:0-2185 GCA_964353395.1 uncultured Candidatus Bathyarchaeia archaeon
GAAAATTTTCGAAGTAATCCACGACTTCAGCAAGAAACTCGGCATGACCGTCGTGCTTGTGGAGCACAGGCTGG
The DNA here is from genome assembly GCA_964353395.1 of uncultured Candidatus Bathyarchaeia archaeon. Lineage (GTDB taxonomy): Archaea > Thermoproteota > Bathyarchaeia > Bathyarchaeales > Bathycorpusculaceae > JADGNF01. Next base: position 75 of record CAYGVV010000278.1, read on the forward strand.
ACTTAACTGCCAAGTACGCGGACCACATCATAATCATGGACGAAGGCAAAGTACGCTTCGACGGCGAAACCCGAGAAGTCCTAAGCAACGAAGAAACCCGATTAATCGGGGTTGGAATTCCCAAGGCAACGTTGCTGTACCAGATGCTCAAGAAAGATAAAGTTGACCTGGGCGACGTTACGCCGTTGTCTTCAGACGAGTTAGCGAAGATGCTGCTGGAGGCTTTGGAGCAGTAATGCTTGAGGTTCAAGATGTCCATTTCTCTTATGCCAGCGGCGTAGAAGCCCTCAAAGGCGTCTCATTAACGGTCAAAGACGGCGAGTTCGTAGCCATCATGGGACAGAACGGAGCGGGAAAAACCACCCTCGTCAAACACTTCAACGGATTACTCAAGCCAACCAGCGGAAGTGTACGCGTTGACGGAGTAGAAACCACCAAAACCAGCGTCGCAAAGTTGGCGAGAAGCGTGGGCTTTGTGTTCCAGAACCCTGACCACCAACTCTTCAGCGAGACGGTCGAGGACGAAATAGCTTTTGCACTTAAGAACTTCGGGTACGAAGCGGAGGTTATAGAGAACCGAATCACGTGGGCAGTGAACCTTCTGGGGCTGACACAGTACAGGAAAACCTCGCCCTTCATGCTCAGCGGCGGAGAACGAAAACGAGTAGCTTTAGCCAGTGTTTTAGCGTGGGACCCGAAAATACTGATTCTTGACGAGCCAACTATAGGCCAGGATCATCGGCAAAAAGAGAACTTACGCCAGTTCATTATGCAGATGCAGACGCAGGGAAAAACAGTCGTCATCGTCACGCATGACGTGGAGTTCGTGGCGGAATGCAGCCCCCGCGTAGTGCTCATGCGCGAAGGAAAAATCGTGGCTGATGGTGACGGAAAAGAAATCCTCACCAACCCCGAGATTCTGGAGCAATCTTCGATTGTGCTTCCGCAGATCGCACAGGTGTTCACGCACCTGACAGCCCAGGGACTCCCCAAGAACATCATAGACATCTATGAAGCCCGGACGCTGCTGCTTAAGGCTCTGGAGAAGAGGCAGCCATGAGCGTTTTCGACGGCTTAAAATTCCGAAAAGTCTCCTCGCCTATTCACAACTTAGACCCCAGAATGAAGTTCGTCTACGTCTGCGGCGTCTTCGTGGCAGCCATCCTCTTCGGCTCAATCATACCGTTGGTCGTGCTTTTCGTCATGCAAATCCCGTTTGTGCTTTTGGCGCGTGTGCAGAAGCAGTGGCTCCGCTCTCTCCGTGGCGCCCTGTTTCTGGCAGCGTTTATTTTTTTCATTAACATAGGTACGAGTTTTTTCACTAATGGCTACGTGCTAACGGCTGTTGCCTTGGAAAGCGCTTTCGCCATGACTCTGCGTTTCGTGGTGCTTGTGGAATCCTTCTCCGTTTTCTTCTTAACCACTTCCCCTGACCATTTAGGCTTGGCGCTGGAGCAGTCGCATGTGCCCTACGAGTTCTCGTTTGCCTTCACAACCGCGGTTCGTTTCGTTCCCGTTTTGGCGGAGGAAGCTCAAACCATCATGGACGCGCAGAAAGCCAGAGGTTTAGAGCTTGAGAAAGGCAACTTTATGAAGCGAATCCGAAACTACGTTCCCGTGCTTATACCGTTGATTGTGAGCGCCATTAGGCGAAGCTTGGAACTTGCGGAAGCCATGGAGTCCAGGGCGTGGGGCGCCACTAAGAAGCGAACCAACTTGTATGCGTTGAAGCTTCACCGAGGCGACTTTGCTTTGCTGGCGATGACGGTTGGAATTTTGGTGTTGACGGTTTATGCTTACTTATACGTGCCTATACCAACGATTAGTCATCTTTTCGGGTTTGCTTGATGTGCAGCAAAACACGGGTTTGCAATGAAGCAGTCAACTGATGATTGTTGGACGATTTATTCTCCGTAAAACCCGACCCGTGCTGGACATGTCCAATCATTAGAACAGTCTGTTCATATAATTTTTTAAGCGCGTGCTATCGATGCAATTTTAATGCATATAAGTTTCTTGTTAAATAGTTATAAAGGGGAGAGGGTGAAATGGGAAAAGATGAAAACTTTAAAACTGAATCGTTGGCATTTACTGAAAAAGTCAAAAATATT
>CAYGVV010000279.1:0-2173 GCA_964353395.1 uncultured Candidatus Bathyarchaeia archaeon
GTTGTAGGTTGGTGTATTGTTGTGTTTTGTGTTGGAGTAGTGTTGTGGTTGCGTTTTCTATTGGTACGGCTTTGTATGTAGCTTGGGCCGCTACTATTTTTTCTGCTAATCCTAGTTGTTGTAGCTTGGGCATTATTCGGTAGACATCTTGTTTAGCGATGTCTGTGGCTTTCGAGATTGCTTTTATTGTTGCGTTTCCCAATGCGGAGAGCGCGAGATACGATTTTGCCTGTAGAAGGGTGAGTCCCAACTCTATTAACGTTTGGACGTCTTCCTCTCGAATCATCATTCTCCCTCCGAGTTGGGCGATTCTAGGGTTAGACTTGTTTTCTGCATCTCAGGTAATTGGCTTAGTACTTCTTGTCTAGGAATTTCGGCTGTTTTTTCTGACTTGTGTTTGAATGCGCTTTTCCATATCTCTTCATAGTAGTTTGCGATTAGTTTCACGAGCATTGGATTGTTTGACCATATGCTGGTTACTTCATTGCCGGGCGGTAACACTATGCACATGCTTACTTCTTTCTCATCGTAGATGGCTGTTTGAAGAGGAGGGGGAGGGGAAAAGTATCTGATTTCGAACATGGGGTATTTCGTTAGGGTTTTAAGAATTTTGTCTGCTTGCTTGTCTTCTTCATGCGTTTCTGTGATCCATCGCATTCTCACGCCTTTTTTCATTGCTCTCTTGAAGTCTTTCAGTTCGATACGGAACAGCGCACCCTTGGTACCTTTCCATGTGCCTGAAACATCGAGACTTCTTTGAACCGTCCTGTTTCGTTCATCAAGCATTCTGTAGAGAAGTTTTTTTTCGGAAATGATACGGAACTGCGAATCTTCCTCCTGAACTGGCTTGTTAAGATTATTATTCCTGAAGCAACTGATGAGTTCCGCCGTCTTTTCTTGCAGGCTGCTATACTCCTGTGTTTTGCGCTGAAACAGCGCTGAAGTCGCGCTTTCAACTGGAACGGCTCTGTAGGTGGCTTGGGGTGCCACTATTTTTTCTGCCAATCCGAGTTGCTGCAGTTTGGGCATTATTCGGTAGACATCTTGTTTTGCGATGTTTGTGGCTTTCGAGATTGTTTTTATTGTTGCGTTTCCGAATGCGCAAAGTGCAAGGTATGTTTTTGCTTGTAGGAGGGTGAGTCCTAATTCCTTTAGTGTTTGAATGTCTTCATCGCGAATATTCATTCTCTCTCCCATCTGCCGCCTCTGTTGACACTTTAGTGTAATGACTTCTAGTGGTTAAGTTTTAAGTTTTTGGGCATTCAACGGAGGCATCTTTTCAAAACGGTTGACCAGTTTGCGCAACAAGTATCACTGAAAAAGAATTATGTGTGTTTAAAGAGCGTTGGTTGCCGTCAATGTATTGCAGCTGGGCGTTAAGTGGAGGGACTGATTAACAGCTTTTAAAAGGTCTCCAAGCACAACTTGTGCTATCACAAAAAAGGAGAAAAAACAATGAAAATACTAAAAAATAAAACTTTAACTGCTATTGCACTGCTTTTGATTTTGACTGTATCAACATTTATGGTTTGCATGCAATCTACTAAAGCTGCTGTGATGCCCCCGATCACCTTTAATGTCTTCGCGTACGTTAGTGCTGTACCCAACCCGATAGGTGTTAACGAAAAAGCAATTGTTACTTTCCGCGTTGACCAACCTTTGGCAGGCGCCACCGTTAGGGCAGGACTTGCCAACGGTACCACCATCACAATTACCAAGCCTGATAACAAGACTGAAACCAAAGGACCAATCACAATGGATGCAACCAGCTCCGGTTGGTTCGCATACGTTCCCACTCAGGTCGGCACATACTACTTTCAGATGCATTTTCCACAGCAAGGTCCATATTGGGTAAACGTAACTGGTTTGTTCGGTGCCCCCTCAACCCAGACTCTCTATACATATAATGCTGCCGACAGTGAATTAGTCCCGCTTGTTGTGCAGGCAGAACCTGTCCAATGGTACGACAAGTCTCCGCCATTGCCGACTGACTACTGGACGCGTCCGATAAACGCTGAAAACAAGGGCTGGTGGCAAGTTGCAGACGACTGGCTGATGCTTGGCTATGACAAACTGGGTCGCGCTTTTGCTGGTGCGACCGCTGTCACTCCAATCACTTCAGCGCCAGACAGCCCCCACGTTCTATATACCAAGTCCATTGTATCTGGAGGCA
>CAYGVV010000280.1:0-2163 GCA_964353395.1 uncultured Candidatus Bathyarchaeia archaeon
GGCCCCTGAAGAGATAGGCGAGGATGCATCAATTGAGTTTCACTCGTCTTCACAACTGAAACACAATAGAAGCAGTGCGGCGGCCAGGTGGGTGGGGGTGGCTTCGCTTACTCACAGCTAACCGCCGTAGCGGCGCGACCTAATAACTAGCGTCTGAAGTAGAAAAGCAAAAGGCCTATACCCACTGCTAACAGGAACAGTGCGCCTATCCAATTGAAGTCAGCAATTAGAACAATGAGGGCGAGGGCGATGAATATGCAGCCACCAACGACTATTGCGAGTTTCGACATTAATTCCCCTAATTATTTTGGTTTTGGTTTTCTGGCCCTCGGAGCATCCGGCTTCCTTCTCAAGAACCTATAGAACTCATAAACAGTAAGATATGTCGCGACAATTGAGCCAAATGCCGCAGGTACTCTGAGAATCGTATCGCTAAAGCCGAAGAGCGTACTGTCACGATGGGTGTACGTGCCGACCACGTATTCCACAAACCCCATGATGAAGCCTAGACCAATTGAGGTTGCAAATCCCCAACCGAGTAATGGCAGAACGTAGCTTGGTTCAATAGAGGCCGTCTTATTCTTGAAACCGACAAACAAGCCTATTGCTATTAGGACGACGTAAATAGCAGCGGATATTATGAAATAATCAAACTTCACTCTTTGCTATCCTTGCCACACCTTGGTAATCCAAACTATAAGTGAGGCCCTGGGCTTTGTCAATAGTCGTAGGCCTACAAAATGTAATCACGACGATTCAGAGGCAAATAGAGCCGGGAAAGAATAGACCCATCCCCCTGGCCCCCCTTCCCTTCACGACTCGGACACAATCCAGCAGCTAGGTGGATAGCAACCACTTCATTGTGTGCCAAGCATCAATCAAAAAGCAACTAACAACAACGAAAGAGAACAGCATGTTACAGCTCTTCACTTCCCTCTCGTCTACGCTCTAAAGAGTCTCTCTACGTCTTCCATCTGCCCCAATCCACTCCGTCGGTTCATTCTAGCATTGGGTCGCCTTCATTTGCCCTTCCTAACTAGGTTCCAATGCACCTGCCCGCAATTGCATTTGAGTGTTTCGGGCCTGAAATCCACTACAGCCAAGTGAAGCATACCTCCGCACTTGCTGCAGACGAAGAGACCAAACAGGTCTTGAAAGGCTTCAAAGACCGGCAGAAAGTCTTTTTCTGTGAAATTTGTCCAATTGTTGTAGTGTACATTAACGTTGACCGACCATTGCTCTGCATTCGTGCGTTTATATATTGACTCGGCAATTCCCTTACACTCCTGCAATGCGCTTGTCGCTTCCGTGTCACCCCACGACCTCGCTGCGGTCTCCGCCATCCTCAGCAACTTCCTGTATTGGTGCATTGCTGGTGGCATCAAATCTCCAAGTTCATATCTGCCATTCAACTTGAAGACTACCTCCGCCTGCAGACTGTCGCATACCAATCCGAAAAATTGCTCGGATGTGTGCCGCAAACGAGCTGCGGCGGCATTTATATCGTTGTGTTGCAGGTCGTTTTCAATACGCTGCCAGACGTCAGTTTCGTAGTTCACTTGTGGCCCTGTGTCCACGTGCCAGTTATAGAATTCAATCATTCCGCTGGAATCTACGACACCTTCACTTCTCAATTGGTTAGCCCAAGTCTTGTCATGAGTTGTTATCAGAAATTGCCGATTGGGGAATGATGTTGCCAGCAACCCACATACTTGCCTTCGATGGTCAGCATCAACTGACATCACTACATCGTCCAAAATGACTAAGCCAATCAATCCACCGGTTAGTCTTTCCGATAATGATAAAAACAGGCATAGTCCCATGCTGTCCTGATGACCTTCGCTATGGAGTGCATGCGGTGGGTGGATTCCACGCCCGTAAAAATCAACCTCAATATCTAGACCGGCGTCCTTGGGTTCAATGGCGGCTGAAAATGTTTTCTCATCAACGCCATGCAGTCTCCGGTAAAGTTCGACAAAACGTTCAGCAACATCATCATATAGTTGTTTCAAGACGGCATTTCGAGCCAATATGAAGTTCGAGCGCAGAAAAGCGGCACGCTTGTAGGATTGAGCCGCCGCTGCAAAGGCTGCTAAGGACTGTTCGGAACCCTTAAAGTTCTCCTCTAGCCGGGTCAAATTGTCCCATGCCTTCTGCTCACGC
>CAYGVV010000281.1:0-2151 GCA_964353395.1 uncultured Candidatus Bathyarchaeia archaeon
TTTTTCCAAGGTTTTAAGTGACCCGTAGCTTAAGACCATCATTGTTTCCCTGAGTTTAAGCACGGTGTCCAGAACAGCATCAGCGAGTTTCTGCAGATCCTTCCTTATGTCACTTGGAACGTTCCAGTTGTGCTCCATTATTTCAACGAGGTAAAAAGCGATTCCTTCGGAAAAATCCGCGATCTCGCTTGACAAATTCGTGAACCTGAGGAAATCCTCTCGGCTTGTGAGGATGGCACCTATTTCGGCTAGTTCCTGAGAAACCATCTGTCTAGCCTTGATAACTTCTTCTTCGCCCTTCTTGATTTCGCTGAAAAGCTGCCTTGCTGATTCCTTGTCGCCTTTCGAGAAGTGTTCCGTCATCTGAGGGATTTTTCTGGTGACATCCAGCACCTTGCGTAGGTTATCTTGACAGGCACTTAATGCCTTGCGTTTCACGCGTTCTTCTGTTTCCGCTGGAAGTACCAAACTCTGTCCCCGCCCATAATCGCTGCTGCTTTTTCAACATGTAGTGCGCAGGTGCATTAAAAAAGCTAGCTGCTTAGACCGCCAGTGAAGTGCCTAAGTCTTCGAAGTTGATTTTTCCTTGGAAATACTTGTGCAAGAGTTCAGGCAAATCTCTGATTGGGCTTCTAACCTGTCGCCATGAGTCGCGGTCGCGTATGGTGACTGTGCCCTCGCGCAGCGTGTCGTAGTCTATGGTTATACCCAGAGGAATGCCTGCTTCGTCTGCACGGGCATATCTTCTGCCGATTGAACCTGCTTCGTCTAACTCAACGGTGAAGCCTTCTTGAGTTAGCTGCTTCTGCACTTCCAGTGCCTGTTCTGCTAAGCCGTCCTTGCTCATCAAGGGATAAACGCCGACCTGCGTGGGCGCTATGCTTCGCGGAAAACTCATAACGACGCGGTCATCTTTCACTTGGTAAGCGTACTCCAACGCCGCATAGAATAGCCTGTCAGAGCCAAAACTTGGCTCCACAACATGAGGAACGAAGCGTTTTCCTCGAACAACGACTTTCTGAGTGGCAATCTGCACATGCTCAGGCAGGACCTTGAAGTTTTCTGCCATGTAGTAGCCGTCTTTTTTGAAAGCTGCGGAGACTGTTTCGGGGTCGGCTTTCGCAAGCAGTTCGCATACTTTGCCAGCTTCTTTCTTGAAGGTTGGACCAAGCTTCGCCATCACAGGCTTCACTGCAAGCTGCTCTGTTTCCACAGGTGTTTGGTATTCTTTGAACACTTGCATGTCAGCGCCGCTGGCTTTCATGTGGCAGCTCAAGTCGTAGTCGGTGCGGTAAGCGTGCCCTGAAACTTCCGTCCAGCCGTAACGTTCAAGGAGCACTTCTTGGTCGAAGCTCTGGCTGGAGTAATGTGCTTTTTCCCATGCAAGTTTTTCGATGAACCGTTGCTTCTCCGCTGGAACGCCGATTTCGACTAGCACTTTTTTAGCCATTGCCATGAAGAAGGCTTGCCATTCGGACCGCAGTATTTTTCGGTTTAGCGCTTCTCGGACTGTGATGTTGAGGGTGTCCTCGCAGTTCTTCAGTCTCGTTTCGCATAGTACGATGGGTAAAATTTCTTTTTCCACTTCTTTCAGCAGGTGGCAGCATGCTTCTTCTGGGTCGAAGAAGAACTCTAAGTCGCAGATGGTGAATTCTCTTAGCCTGATTAATCCTTGTCTGGGTGAAATCTCGTTGCGTAAAGCGTGGCCAATCTGGATGACGCCGAAGGGCAGTTTTTCACGTGCCGCGGTGTACAGTCGGCTGAACTCGACGAATATGCCTTGTGCGGCTTCGGGTCTGCCGTAGCCTGTGGCGCCTGCGTATGGTCCGATGGTGGTTATGAACATGGTTAAGAACTGCTGGGGTGGGTTGAAGTTGCCGCTGCAGTCGGGGCAGGTGATGTTGTTTTTTTCTATGGCAGCTTTGATTTCGTCAAGGCTCATTTTTTCGGCTTCAGCCGAAGTTATCTTCGCGTATTCTTCCAGCAGGTGGTCTGCGCGGAAGCGTTTATTGCATTTGACGCATTCCACCATGGGTTCTTTGAAGTGGTCCACGTGCCCTGAGGCTTCGAAAACTTTGCTTGGCGTGATTATGGATGATTCCATTTCGAGGATGCCTGTTTGTTTCACGAAAAGTTCCCTAAGCTTGTTTT
>CAYGVV010000282.1:0-2147 GCA_964353395.1 uncultured Candidatus Bathyarchaeia archaeon
GGTTAAGGGTTTGTTTAGGTTTCAAAGTATTCTAACGTTGAGGTTTGTAATGTGAGCGTTAAAGGCGAAACAGTGGAAGAACGCAAAGCGGAAGTACTCATCAAACTCAGAAAATACAAACTAATCAAGAAAGAAAAGTTTGAAGGCACCTTCGGCTACATCGTAAACATTCCAGAAGACAAAGAAAAAGCCATGATCTGGTGCATCCTAGACCAGGCAACAGTGGGCATAGTGGCGATGAATCAGTTATACAAGGTTATGAAGGAGAAAGAGCTTGAACGCGCCATCGTCATCACTGAAGGCCGTTACACTCACGCTGTCAAGCAAGGTGCGAAGAAAAAGAAAGTTGAGTTGCTGCTGAAGTCTTTCCCAGTCTTCGACATTTTCGAGCACGCGCTGGTTCCCATGCACGAAATCCTGACCGTGAAAGAGCGCGAACAGCTTCTTGCGCAGTACAAGATTAAGCCGTACCAGATGCCGCAGGTGACGTCAACAGACCCCGCAGTTAAAGCCATAGGCGCCAAGCCTGGCGACGTTCTCAGGATAATAAGGAAAAGCTCCACGGCAGGCGAGCACATAGCTTACCGTTATGTTGTGGAATAAGAGAGAAAAAACAGGCTATTTCCCAATTATTACTTCAGTAGACTTCACAATTGCTACCACTTCATCCCCGACTTTTAGGTCTAAATCTTCAACAGCCTCTTTCGTGATGACCGCCGTCACCGTTGCGGGAACTTTTATTTCGATTTTGACTTTGGCGGTTATGACACCTTTTTCAACTGCTATTACTTTTCCTTTGAGATTGTTTCTTGCGCTTAACTTCACACTTTTCACCTCCGGATGGTCCGCGTTGGCTAGAAACTCACTCAAATAGCCCTCCAAACGCGTGTACTCTTCGAGCAAGCTCTTGCCCGTTGCTGTTAGTTTTGCGCCTCCGCCTCCGGATTTGCCGCCTTTATATGTTTCAACGACGGTTTCTCCGAGGGCACTGCGGATTTTTTGTATGTAATTCCACACGTAGCGGTAGGACATGCCGAGTTTCTCAGCTGCCCTTGAAAGGGATTGTTGCGCTTCTATTTCCTTTAGAATTTCAGCTCCGCCTTTACCCAGTATTGGGTTGCCTCGGTACTCGATCCATATTTTGCCTGAGGGCTTGTGTTTTTTGTGAGTGAGCATCCATTACGGTTATGCACAGGGAACGTTAATAAATGTAATCAACTTGCGCCTAAAGCGGCGGCTTAAAACTCCAGTTCCCCGTTTATGAATCGCCAAGTTATTTCGTTTTTGGGCTTCTCGAAGAACTCGCTTGGGCTTGCCCGCTCAACGATTTTGCCGTTGTGTAAGTGCACTATTTCGTCGCCTAACCTCTTCGCTTGGCTTAGATTATGCGTTGCCAATATGATAATGCTGTCTGCTTTTTTCCTAGCTACAATAGCTTTCTCAATTATTAATGCACTATTCGGATCCAGATTCGCTGTAGGCTCATCCAGCAACAGAATTTTCGGTTCAAGCAAAAAAGCACGCGCTAAAGCCATTCTCTGCTGCTCTCCACCTGAGGTCTTCTTGGCCTTTCGCTTCTCAAAATCTTTTAAACCCACACTATGCAGTACTTCGGTAATTTTCTCTCTTATTTCAGGGTCTTTTTTTCCTCTAAGTTTCAGTCCGAACGCCAAGTTGTCGTAAACAGAACGGCTGAACATTGCGGTTCTCTGAAAAACCAGCGTGCCAATGTAGCGGAGTTCCTTGTCTGATATTATTTGATTGTTGAAGAGTATGTTGCCCTTGTCTGGCTTGTCTAAACCCGCCAAAATTCTGAGGAGTGTGGTCTTTCCTGCGCCGTTGACTCCGATGAGGACTATTATTTTACCGCCTTCAGCGTTGAAAGTGATGTCGTCAACTGCTTTGACGGTGCGGTAGTTTTTTTCGATGCTCTCCAGTTTCAGGTTTGTGGTCATTGTCTCAGTCTCTGTTGATCATACCTCTTAAGATTTGCCAGTTCTTTCTGGATGTGTCTTCTTGTCTTAGTCTTTCGATAAGATTAATCGCTAATGTAATGCAGATTACGATTGTCATGAGGATTATGCCGTAAGCCATCGCGACGTCGAATTGCCCTAGGTTTGTTTCTACGGCTATGGATGTGGTAAGTA
>CAYGVV010000283.1:0-2135 GCA_964353395.1 uncultured Candidatus Bathyarchaeia archaeon
CAGTAGGATGCGTGCGATTCGACGTTGGCTTGGTTTCAATTTGTTCCGCTCGAGAGTTTTTTCTGGGTCTGTTGAAGAGTTTACTTCTCCAATGTCCGTTAAATCTATTGTGGAAATTTACGTTCCGTGAGCCTTTCGCAGCGTTTAGACGAGCAGGTTAGTGGGCGCCGATTTATCTTAAAGTAAGGTTTTTTTGCGTTTGTTGAATGAAAAGTCCTAAAAGCAAGCACGCAAAAGCTAGAGTGTATGCGAAAGAGACAAGCTGCACTCATAGCGATACTCGGCGGAGTAGCTATCCTATTCATAAAGCTGCTGGCGTACTTCGTCTCTAATTCCGTGGCTTTGCTCTCTGACGCGCTTGAATCTGTCGTTAACATAGCCGCCTCGGGGCTGATGTTGTTCTCTGTTTGGGTTTCGGAAAAGCCAGCTGACGACAGCCACAACTACGGGCACCAGAAGATCGAGGAAATATCCTGTTTCTTGGAGGGTCTCTTTATTATCGTTGCTGCGCTGCTCATTGTTTATGCTGCTGCTGGGCGGTTATTCTCTGAGGTCTCGTTTGGCCAGTTCCAGTTGAATCTAGCGATCGGCATATCAATGGCTGCCACCGCCCTGAACGGCTTGCTCTCATGGTTCCTGGCTCGCACTGCCAAGAAAAGCGGATCCATGGCACTTGAAGGCGACGCAAAGCACCTCTTATCCGACGTAATCTCTTCCGCGGCGGTGTGGGTGGGACTCTTCATTGTTGAACTGACGGGTTGGGTACCAGTGGACGCCATTCTCGCCTTCGCCGTTGCCGCATTAATCGGAAGGATGGGATTTGGCTTGGTGCTCAAGGCATGCCAGCATCTGATGGATAACGCATGCAAGGAAGAAGAAGCCAAAATACGCGAGGTGCTGCTGCGCCACAAGTTCCGCTTCATAGATTTTCACGACATGAAAACACGCCGAAACGGCAACATGGTTTTCGCTGAACTTCACCTGTCGGTTGACGGTTCACTTAGCGTTAATGAGGCGCATGAGCTTACTGACCACTTGGAAAACGAGTTGAAAGAGGAACTGCCAAACGCGAACCTCACAATCCACGTGGAGCCGAAGAAGCCAGCAGAGCCTTCACAAAAAAAGTGACAGCCGCAACGCACAAGTTATCTTACTAGACACAGAACAGTTAACACGCAATTGAACCTATATTTCACTCTATAAAAAAAGGGAGGGGGTAGTCTCCACTGAGCACAACAGAGCACCAAGCCACCAGACACAACTATCAGCAACCCAAACAACCAACAGCAACCACTTTACAGAAACAACAACCACCAAGTGCATGCACTCCACTCCTCCATCTAAACTCTTCAGCAATCATCAGCAATTTGGGAGAAACTTTATCTCCACACAGAACCAAGCTAAACCATACCATTCCAACTCAATAAACCGCAAAGGCACCTACAAATGGACGCCAAAAGAAAAATCACCATCACCGCAACATGCCTCATTATTGCAGTCATCGTCGTAGCAGCGTTCGCCATAATAAGGATCAGCAATCCTGACCTGGCTGCATATACGGAGCAGGCCCAAAAAATCTTCGACGAAGCCAAAACTGTAGTCGAAAAAACCAGAAACGCAGCCCTCCCCGACGTGAAACTTATAGTCATAACCAAACAAGAAGCAGTCGACAGATGGGGCACACCCTCCTCCACCACAGATCTCACAAGCATCAACAGAAAAGAAAACATTTACAAAGGACTCTTTATGATGGACGAAAACGACAGCCTCTACCAAGCAACCGCCGAATGGACAGCAAACTGGGCTGCAGCAACGCTTCCCGGCGAAATCTACGTCATATATGAGAATTTCCACCCTTGGGATTTGCCTGATGCTGAAGCAACTTTCGTGCATGAGTTCACACACATCTGGGAACCGAGCCTTACAACGTCAACTACGTTTGACATGGACAAAGCGCACGCAGCGCTGGTCGAAGGAGACGCATCCTACATGGGTGACTACTTCAAAAACCAAACCAAAGTGTCTGCCAACCCAGCAAACGCGGTTGTTTACCAAGTGCCATGGTTCCTTATAGACAACAGCTTGCTGGATGAACTTCACCCGAGCATCCCCAGTTCAATCTCGCACATAAACTA
>CAYGVV010000284.1:0-2129 GCA_964353395.1 uncultured Candidatus Bathyarchaeia archaeon
TGCCGTACGCGATTTTCGCCACTGTGTTCGACGACGCTGGAGCAATTACCAGGAACCCAAACTTGAGTATCTGCAGGCAAGCAGCCAGGGAAGGCGAGTTAGAGTTGACCTCAACCGTGACCTTTGCGAAGTTCTGCTTCACTTCACTCTCAAGCCCATAGTACTTAAGAACCGTCTCTGCTGCTTTGGATATGAATACATGTATCTCCACAGTGCCTTCGTATTCCTTCTTTACCTGCTTCATGACGTCGATAAACTCAGCGATTTTGTCGCCTGCACCCGTGATTCCCCAAGCTACCTTTCGCTTTTTAGCTTCAACTTTTTCTGTGGTCATGTTTGCCTTCTCCTTTTCACTTTTCGTTTTCTTTTAGGAACTCGGCGAATCTCTTCACCGTTTTCTTGAGGCTTCGGAAGCCTTCCTCATCCTGCTTCGCGCCTTCCAGCGTGTCTTTGGTCCAGAATGTGGCGCCCAAGTTGGCGCCGAAGAATCCACCGCTAACAGGCATCATGCCGTTCAGGATATAGAACGTGTGGATTTGCATCAGTGCCGCTTCCTGTCCGCCTATCCTATCTCCTCCTGCAGCAATGCCCATGCCGACTTTGTGCTTGAAAAAGTTCTTATCAGCAGCCACCACAGCGCGGCACCTGTCCATAACCGCCTTGGTTTGGGCGCTGACGCCGCCATTGTACACTGGAGTAGCAAAAATTATTCCTTTTGCCTCTTTGAGGAGCGCGTACAATTCCTGCATGTCATCTTTGAACTTACACTCCTTGTTCTTGAGGCAGAAGTCACAGTGAGTGCAAAACCCGATACGCTTGCCCCTCGCAGTCCAGAAACGCGTCTCAAAACCCTTCTCCTCAAGCATGCGCAACGCTTCTTTGAGTATGTATTCGGTGGCTTGCTGCCGCGGACTACCACAGACGCCGACGACAATCATAAACACTCATCAAGAACCAATACGCAAGTGTAAACATTAAACTTTCGCAGTTTCTGGATGCTGTCAAATAGTATTGAGGGAACATTGGCGCTTTAATGCACGGAAGCGACTGTGTTTAGTAGGGAAATTCAGAGACCGTGTAGACTTCTATCGGCGGTTTGTTGTTTTTTACTTTATCGATGAAATCCTCTTTGTCTAGTGAAACGAGGATAGCGCGATTGGCTATAGCAACCTGCAGGTATAGTGCGTCGATGGCGTAGATGTTATATTCTGAACAAAGCGCAAAGGCAGATAGGCAGAGTTTTCTGTCACAGCTCTCCATTAGCATTGGATCAACCATGAAATCAAGTTGTTCCTTTGCTTTGTTCGCTACCTTATAACTCATTTTTCTAGCCAGAGTTCCGCAAACTTCTTGATAGACTATACTGGGCTCGGTCAATGCGAATTCTTTAGGCACTTTGGATAGAATTCTGGCGCATTTTTCTCGTGTATTCTCGTCTGTTTTCAAAGCGGCAATAAACACATTTGAATCCAAAGTCAGAACACGCTTTTCACGAAGGCTTCCTATTGCTTGGAGACTGTTGTAAGTAGGAGTTTTAGTTCGGAATTGTGGAGTCTCGGTGGGCGCAGTCATGCCATACACGACTAAGCGGTGTCGTGATGTCTTGATCTTCGCGATTCTTCGAGCACTGTTGGATGTCCCTTCCATTTGTTTGAGACATCACTTCTAAGGCTTAGAAAGCCTTTAACTCCCTTTTCCATTCGGTCTTCCTTTTCTTTGGTCAGAAAAACTCTTCCATTTGTCGTCATAAGTTCAGAGAGCAGGTCAGCCCATGTTTTGCAGCCAAGTTCTAGCTTTAACCTTTTAAGCTGTTTAAGCAAGTCGTCAGGCACGTTTTTGACGAGAATCGTTGCCAAGATAGATTACCCAGATTATCTGGATAATCCAGAATATAAAAACTTTACTATCTTGATGTATTCAATGGCTTGCTGCCGCGGACTACCACAGACGCGGACAACAATTATAAACACTCATCAGGAAGCAACGCAATAGAACACATTAAACTTTCGCAGCCTGCGAAGGTGCCCCCTACAACCATAAAGACTCGCTAAACCGTCACTTGCTCTTCAGCTTTTAAAAAAGGGGGCTAATAGTCTTCTCCGCGCAACAGAACTGGAACCTTCGAACCA
>CAYGVV010000285.1:0-2101 GCA_964353395.1 uncultured Candidatus Bathyarchaeia archaeon
GAATTTCACTTGGCATTGGCTCTGTCTCTTAATAAATTCTCGAGGCTATTGTTTCTGCCATAAAAACTGAGCATTCATGCCAAATGAAAGCAACAGAACAGCCCAAACAAGCACACACAAGGCAGCACAAACGAATTTGAAGAAAATATAACTGACTTTTCTGCCTTTATATAAGGGGGCTATAGTCTTTTCCGAGCAACAGAGCACAACAGTTCATGCGTTGTGGAAAATCCTCACAACAGATGCCTAGCAGCAGTCTTTACAGCAAAACCTTTTAGTCGGGTTGCAGAGGGAAACGTGCAAGAGGCAAGTCTGGTGGAAAATCAAGAGTCCAAAGCTGTTCCTCCTTTCGAAGCAGCTTTAGTTATCATAGTCACCTTCTTCCTGAGTGCATTTTTGGGCGCTGCCATTCTTCTTACCTTGGGATATGGACCAGCTGGTGTTATCGGTGAACTGCTTATACTTTTTATTCCGCTAATCTACCTGCTGACAAAACGCATCAACATCAAAAGTTACATCGGAATAAACCTGAAACCCAAGTTTATCCTGTTGGGCTTAGCGTCAGGAGCAATACTTTTCCTCCTTAACATCGTTGTTTCCACCTTGCTCACAAACATCCTCGGAACCAGCCAAGCCGTTGAACAAGTCAACGCGGATCTCGTTAATACCAGCAGCACAACCATTGGACTTATCATGGTGACAGCCTCACTGGCTTTGGCTGGAGTATGTGAAGAGTTCGCTTTCAGAGGTTTTCTGCAGAACGCGTTAACCCGCAGATTTTCATTTCTGCCAGCTGTTCTCGTCTCCGCAGCCGTTTTCGGGATTTTCCATTTTGACCCACAAGGCGTGTACACTCTTTCTGCCTTCATAAGCGGATTGGTACTGGGGTTAATTTATCACCGCTGGAACTCTTACGTGGTTTCTGCAACCGCCCACTCCACAATGAACCTGATAGTCATAGCGCTTCTCTTAATGGGTTTGTAACGGCAAACTCGAACTCCCACATTTCCCAAATCCAAAGCGCCAAAAGTCACGCTGCTTTCACTATTTCCAAGCTAATGTCTAAAGCTTTGATGCTGTGAGTCAGCTCACCTAGACTAATCAAGTCAACTCCAGACGAAGCGTAATCCAACAGGTTTTCCTCGGTGATTCCGCCACTTGCCTCCAACAGGACTTTCCCAAAAAATCCAGCCTTCTTCAGCAAAGCCACTGCTTCTTTGATTTGGTTTGGAGAGAAATTGTCAAGCAGGATTATGTCTGCGCCCAATTCCGCCGCTTTCAAAGCTTCCGCAGGCTTTGTAACCTCAACCTCAATTTTCTTGCTGAACGACGCATTCTTTTTGGCGCATTTCACCGCATTCTCCAGACTTCCAGCCAAAACGATATGATTATCCTTAACCAGAACCATGTCGTCCAAGTGCAGCCTGTGCGGATCACCACCACCGACAAGCACGGCTTTCTTGTCGAAGTAAAGAAGCCCTGGCGCAGATTTGCGGGTTGCCGCTACCCTCGTTTTCAAACGGGCTTTTTCGAGTTTTTCAGTCAGCCGTCTTGTGGCTGTGGCGATTCCGCTCATACGCGAAAGCAAATTCAGAAGGGTTCGCTCAACTGTGAGGATTGTTCGTGCGTCTCCAGTAAGTTGCATGACGGTTTGCCCGTTTTTGACTCCCTCTCCATCAGCAACCATAGTCTCAACTTGGAGCCCAAGAGTCTCCGCGAGAACTGCAGCTTCTTCGATTCCAGCCACAATTCCTTCAGCTTTAGCAATTACCTTGGCTTCTGCTGTACATTCTGATGGAACAATCGCGGCACTCGTTACGTCTCCTTGACCGATATCTTCAGCGAGGAGTTTCGTGAGTTTCTCTTCCAGAACTTTACGCGGCACAAACATGGCTTCTATTCTCCATGTCTATGCTTAAAACATTTTTCTGCCCCAACACAAGACAAGGTGTTACTGAACCGCAGTTCAACTGCGCAGCAACCTCTTTATGAAAGAAAAACAACAACTGAACCTCACGAGTGTGTCTGCATAAATGACTTTCGAACTGCCGAAAATCTTCTTCGAAATACACAGCGGTCTTCCAAGAGAAGGTCCAGGAGA
>CAYGVV010000286.1:0-2082 GCA_964353395.1 uncultured Candidatus Bathyarchaeia archaeon
ACTCTGTCACCTCAACAGACACGACGTATACGCTTCATCTAACCTACAGCCACAGCACGCACACCCTCGTCATCAGCCTCGGCGAAAACACCTCAACTCCCTCTTCCTCTCCCACTCCAACGCAGACCAGCACTCCGTCACCAGCTACAACCTCTACACCAGAGGGCACTCAGAGTCCGTTCGACGCAACTTTCCTCATAGTCGTTGCAGCTGTAGCAGCCGCAGTTGTCGCTGTTGCGGTAGCAGTTGTGGTGCTTAAGAAAAAGAGAAACCAATGAGCTCTTCTAGTTCACGGGGCAGTTCTCAGGCGCAAAGCGATAGGCACTTTCCGCTGCGCGAGTTCTACAGGCTGTAGTTCAAGCTCTTTATGCCCAGAAGCTCTTCGAGTACTCACCGAGAACCGTTTCGTATATGTGCCTCGTTTGCTGGGCTATTTTGTCCCAGTTATATTTCTCCTGAATCGTTCTGTAAGCGTTTTCTTTGATGTGGTTCCTGTAGCCGTCGTCAAGCAGAACTTTGGTTATTCCCCAAGCTAACGAATCAGCGTTATTCGGGTACACTTTCACACCTGTCACATCGTGGTCCACAATTTCCGCCAAGCCACCCGTGTCAGAGACAACCACTGGGCTTTTCGCCGCCATAGCTTCCAACGCCACTATGCCAAAGGGCTCAAAAAGAGAAGGCACAACGCACACGTCCGCGCATTTCTGCAGCTTCTGCAGGTCTTCCTCATCCATGAAGCCTTCGAAAAGAACTTTATGCTCCAGCCCCATGCTTCTAACGATGTTTGAAAGTTGATCCTTCATGTAGCCGCTGCCCACAATCACGAATTTGGCGTCAACTTTCTCCAGCACCTTCGGAACGGCGTTGATCAGGATGTGTATGCCTTTTTCGTAGACTAAGCGTCCCACGTAGAGTACGATTTTTTCTTCAGGCAACGCGAACTTGCTTCTGAACGACTTCAGGTCTTGCTTAGCCGAGCCATCGTAAACGTGAGGGTTCACGCCGTTTGGAACCATAGCTGACTTGTCGCTGGGAAGCCCAAATGCCCATTTAACATGTTGAACCATGTAGTCGCTGCAGCAGATTACCCTCCAAGCCTCGTAAGTGAGCCACGCTTCTGTCTCATGAATCATCTTTTCAGTCGTAGTGTGAATCCCGTCTCTGCGTCCAATCTCAGTAGAGTGCATGGTGACCAACAGCGGCTTCCTGAACACATGCTTCAAGCCTATCCCTGCCGTGGCGACAAGCCAGTCGTGGGCGTGGAAAACGTCAATCTTGTCACGCAATCCAGCGGCTATGGCGGCTGCCTCTCTTTGCATGTTCAAGTTCATCAGGTAAACCCACGTGGCGAAATCAGGTGACGGATTCTTGTACGAGTCTATGCGGTAAACTTCCACTCCATCAATTACCTCATGCGCTGGAGCGCCAGGAAAATCACACGTCACCACATGGACTTTGACGCCGTTTTTCGCCAAGCTTTTAGACAGGAAGTAAACGTGCGGGGATATTCCTCCGATGACTCTGGGCGGGAACTCCCAGCTAAACATCATGACATTGAGCTGGCGTTTCATTGGCTGTTTGTGCCTCCTTGGACTGCTTTGTACACTTCGAGGACGCTTTTCACCCAAGAGTTTGTGCTCGGCGGGATGACCTTTATCTTCTCTTCAGGCACCTTGTATATTCTGACAATTTCTTTCTGCATCCACTCTGACTTCGCAGTGACTTTTGCAGCTTCGTAAAAGCCCAACCACTCGATGCCTCTGATAGCCATGTTGAAAGGCGAATTAGCCGCTGGTGAACGATTATCCTCTAGGCTTTCAACTGAGTAGACAAACGGTACGCCCAGTGCGTTCTTCAGCGTCACGGCGGCTGGTATGAGGTGCCATTCGTAAACGTTTATGAGATCAATGTGTTTTCCTGCTTGGTAGTAGATGTTTGCCGCAACGCGCTCGACCTCTTGGTTCAAAGTTAAGGCCCATGTTAAGAGGCTGATGTGCGTGCGAACAGGATTCGCCACCCTGACGGTTTTAACTCCGTTAGGCTCCTCGGCGGCGCCGGTCATGAAGTCATGGTACGTGA
>CAYGVV010000287.1:0-2081 GCA_964353395.1 uncultured Candidatus Bathyarchaeia archaeon
CATTTTGCTATCAAAGACTGCTTGCACACTAAATAGACTACCCATCTAACAAAAGAAATGAAACGACCAAAATTAGTTCTATATCTCTAAAAGATTCTCTAAAAGGGTTTGCTGGGGCTTTGGCGGACGGAAGATTTTCGGAGAGAGAATGAAAAATCTTTCGACCCGACAGGCACGATAAACTTCTATCGTTCTAAAATGAAATGAAGCTCTGGCGGCTCTGTCTATTAATTTTCTAGAGGCTATTGCTTCTGCCACAAGAAATAAGCATTCATGCTAAACGAAAGAAACAAAACTGCCAAAATGAGCACATCCAAGTAAACACCAAAGAATTTGGAGACAATGCCAGCTCTGGTTCAACCTATATATAAGGGGGCTATAGACTGCTCCGAGCACAACAGTTCTCAGGAATCAACTATGCTTTAGGCTTTGCCTTCTCCACAGCACTGTTCAGGCTGTGCATTTCAGCGTTTGCTTTGCGAATCAGGTCTGCGACTGTGTCTTTGGTTGGTATAGCAGCGCCTACGGAAAGCGCAACTGCCTTCTGGTGTGCAACCTGCAAAAGCGACACAATAGTGTCCGAAGCTGGATATGCAATGCCTAAAACTAAAGCAAAAGCTTCGCCTTGGCTCTGCTGAAGCCTCTTCCGTGTGCCATCAACGTCAATTTTGAGCTGTTCCTCCATCACCATAAGGCCCTCATCGTAAACCACACGCATAGAAAGCCCAGCTTCAACCGCTTTAACGCCAAGTTTCGACAGGACACTTGCAAGCCGTTCGTTAATAACCTCGCCTTTGCGGACTACAAGCGTGTCTTTGGCAACCCAGACGCTTCCAGACTCAATGCGCGTTGGCAAACCGGCACCGTTCAGTTGGCTGATAATTGGACCTGGAGGTTGCCCCGTGTTCCCTTGAGGAATAACCACATCCATCGCTGCAATGTCGCCTGATTTCGCGGTGGTTTTGACTTTGCCCCGTTCCAGCATGAGCGCAAGTTTGAACGGGTTGAGATTCGTGAAAAGCAGAACATTCGACCCTTCCAAGAAAGGCTCAAGCTTTTTGAGATCTGTTTCGCCCATGTTCTCGATGGCGATCCTCATTAACGTGTTTTTCATTACGCGCATGTATACTTTGCCAGTAAGGCTCTTCTTCAACTCTTGAAGCTGTGGGGCGCGAACCTTCTTCAAGCTGGCAACGCCTATGGACTTGTACTGTTGAAGCAACTCTTTTATCTCTTCAACTTCTCCAGTTTTTTCTTCCAACACTAGTTGAGATGGCATCTCGCATTTTCCTCTCAGGTTAAGGTTTAATCTTCACGGGAGTACCCATGGAAGTCTTAATGAATAAAAGCTCAATGTTCTTGAGTCCACGCTTAAGCTTGCCCTCTAAAACCCTCAGGACAGTCTGGATGTTGTCAACTAACTCTTCATCAGTCTGATTCTCCGTGCCAACAGTACACTGAATAATCGGTTGATTCCGCAGCCTAACCACAATCGTCTTGCGGTTCCGCAAGATAACAGCTGCTATGTCAACTGTGGGCGGAACAGGAATAGGCATTTTACCTCTCGGACCCAAAACTGGACCCAAAACTCTGCCTACAAGCGGCATCAATGGGGCTTCAGAAATGAAAATGTCATATTCGCCAGCTAGTTTTCGCAGTTCCTTCTTTTTGCCGGCTAAACCGTCAAGGTCAGCTTTTTCAATGACGTTGTCCGCGTTGGCTCGTTTGGCTTTCAGGGCTAATTCACCTGAAGCGATGACGCAGACCTTGTTAAGTTTAGCTGGTGCGTGAGGAAGTTCAACAACTTCTTGGATTTTGCCTTCAGGGGCTTTCATGTCAACTTCTTTTATGTCCAGAATGAGTTCTACTGTCTGGTTAAACTTCTTTTTGCCAGACTGGTCTTTCGCCTGTTTCACCGCTTCCAACAGAGTTTTCTTGTCTAAGGGCATTTTAAAGCCTCGTGTCAATGAGGATTAGATTGCGATTATAAAAATATTCGCTTATCACTCACTCTTTGAACATGTCGTCGTACTTGCCGTCGTCAACTTCCTTCTGCACTTCTCGCGGATCTTTGCCTTCAA
>CAYGVV010000288.1:0-2073 GCA_964353395.1 uncultured Candidatus Bathyarchaeia archaeon
GAGAACACGCATGCAGTCAGACCATGCGGAGAAATATCCTCGGTCAAAGTCTCCGTGAAGCCCGTTTCGCGTGTGATCCAGAAACTCGCGCCTGTACCCGTGCAAGGTCGCTTTGTCGCTTAGGTCCAGTTTCGAAAAGAAGGAGTAGCCATCGCCGTTGCTTTTCCGCGCGAGGTACATGCCGTATAAAGCTCGGAAGTAGCCCCGATTCCACTCGGTTTTCTGCATTTTTTGCTTAAGTCTTTCCAGTTCTCGTTCGGCTTCGGTGAATTGTCTGGCCGCGATAAGCTGGAAGTACCGGGTTACTAACGCTTGAGGTATAGGCATGTTTAACGACTGCGACCTTTGTTTGCTTTCTCCTCTTCAGTAACGTCTTCTATACCATTCTCGGTTACTTTAAGGATTTCCTCACCCTCAGGCAAATAAGGACTTGAAACCAGCCTGGCAATGCGCACTGGACCGTGGGAAGCTTTCCTGAGGTAAATGCGCGTGTGACTTGTGTGACCCACAATATGGCCGCCAATTGGGTGGACGGCATCGCCGAAAAACACATCCGGTTTAGCCATGACCTGGTTGGTTACGACTGCCACAGCGTTGAAGGCTCGTGCCAAAGCTATGAGCTTGTGCATGTGCTTGTTCAGCTTCTGCTGCCTTGGCGCCAACATTTCTCGCCCAATGTATTCACTTCTGAAATGGGCGGTTAAGGAGTCTACGATTATTAGTTTTATGTTATTTGCTTTTATGACTTCATCAGCGTTCTCAAGGAGAAACATTTGATGATCTGAAGTGAAGGCTTCAGCGTAAATGATGTTCTTAACCACCTGTTCAGGGTCAAGACCCACATGTTTAGCCATCTGTATGATTCGTTCAAGTCTGAAAGTGTTCTCTGTGTCTACGTACAATGCGGAACCGCTTAAGCCACCACGTTCTGGCGGCAATTGAACGTTCACGCAAAGTTGGTGACAGAATTGGCTCTTTCCGCTGCCGTATTCGCCGTAAAACTCAGTTATGGTCTGTGTTTCTAATCCGCCGTCCACCATCTTGTCCACCGCTTTGCTGCCTGTTGTCAGGCGCAAAACAGTCTGCCGCATCTTGAAAAGCTCGTCGGCACGCACGAAGCTGATGCCTACGGCGGAACGTGCTGCTTCTATGATTTGGAAGGCTTTCTTTTCGCTGACGCCTACAGGTTCCAGTTCGCGGGCTGTGGCCATTGCCAACGACTCGACTGTGTGGTAGCCGAGTTCGCGTAGTTTCTGCGATGTGGCTGGGCCAACTCCTGGCAGGTCTTCGATGAACTTGTACTTTACTTCTTTATCTGTTGCAGTTTCTTCTTTCTCTTCTGCTTCTGGTTCGTCTAGTTCGTCTTCTGTCATTAGTGCTCACGTTCTCTAGAGTAAACAACGGGAACATTTGGTTTAAGCCATATTTAAAATACGCGAAGACTAAGAGGGTTTGGTCCATGGAGAGGCAAGTTAAAGTGAATGCCTTCCGATGCCAAGACTGTTTTTTCGGTTTCAAAGATGCCAACTTTTTAAGCACAATCTGCTTCTTATAAGAAAGAAGCGGCTGATGAAGAGGGAACGAGTGGTGAAACAACCAAATGCCAACGTGAAAGAGGTAGCTTTCAACCTCATCAAGCAGGCAGTTATTTGCTTGCCAGACGATGTCAAAGCGGCTTTGCGCAAGGCTTATGATGAAGAAACAAGCGCCATTGGGAAAACACAGTTGAAAGCAATCTTGAATAATATTGCCTTGGCTGAGAAACATCAAGCGCCAATATGCCAAGACACGGGGACAATAACATTCTACGTTAAAGCAGGCGCAAACGCAGAGAACCTAGACAGCGTGGAGGAAGCCTTGGTGAGTGCGACGCGAAAAGCCACTGTTGAGGTGCCGCTTAGACCAAACGCTGTTGATCCGTTTACTCAGAAGAACAGCGGAGACAACACGGGAAGATTAATTCCCCAGGTGCACTGGGAAATCATGCAGGGCGACAGCTTAGAACTCACGGTCATGATGAAGGGTGGAGGAGCCGAGAACGCATGCGCCTTGGGAATGCTTGTTCCAAGCGAA
>CAYGVV010000289.1:0-2060 GCA_964353395.1 uncultured Candidatus Bathyarchaeia archaeon
ACATGGAAAACCAATATTTCTGCACAAGCGTTGAGTACGGAAAGTCTCTGATTATGTTCCCCCCATGCCCTCTGGAACAGTGCCAAGTCCAAGGTCTGGAACTTGTATAAAGAAACTGCAGATAAAAGGGTTTTCAGAAACAGGGCAAATTCCAAAAGATTCACAAAGTTTTAACCTGCTGTTTAGTTCAGAACGCTATCCCTGTCAGAAAGCCCAGCCACCCAAGGCAAAAAGCACTGTGAAGAAACACAGCGCCGCCAGGAACACGACTGCAACTGCGATGCCGACTGCTCTCTTGCGTGCAAGCAAAGCGAGAATTATGAACATGGGATACATAGCAAATACGTAGCGGGGAACGCTCATCCAGAAGGAAGTTGACACCGCAAGCAGCCACGTAAGAAGCATATACACGGTGTAAGAAGGACGGAGACGACGCAGGAAACCCCAAATTATTGTCAGGGCACTGAAGAGAGCGAAGACCACGGGTGCAATGCCCAAAGTAATGTTGCCCGGGAATGATCCACCAGCAAAATACCAAGCCTGTTTTAACGCCTCTACTGGGTCAATTCTGTGACCCCAGTGCACCCGTTGAACGGTCACAAACGTGAAAGGGTCCCCGGTTACCTGATTGTTTATGTTGAGATATATCAGAAAACCCAGCAGAGCAAGACCTATCCAAAGGATGCTGACGTTGATTTTCCGCCATTTCCAACCTCTCTGGTGCAAGTACTCGACTAAAAGGGTGGGCAACATAAAAAGCCCAGCAAGTCTCGCCAAAGCTGCGAAAAATCCGAGAAAACCTGCTAAAGGCCATTTTTCCAATCGCGCATAGTATAGGCTGGCTATAGTTAAGGCGAAGAAGAGACCTTCGGTGTATGGGGCAGAGAGGAAGTAAGCGGTGGGAAAAACACTCAAGAAAAGAACAGCTTTTATCGCTACGCCGTCGTCGAAGTCTAGTTTTGCCAGTTTATACAGGTAGATGAAGGCGATGATGGAGCATATGTTTGAAACTGCAAGTGCTGACAAGCTGATGTAGTTGAAGTCAACCGTGGCTAAGCGAATCAGAACTGGGTAAAGTGGGAAGAACACGATGAAGTTTGCTGGGTCGCCTGTGTTGACGTACCAGTTCTTTGCGAGGTCAATGTAGTGAGGTGCGTCCCATCTGTTGAACTCGTTCATCACGATTGTAAGTGGCGGAGCTGGGCCTTCGCGCATGTATGTTGCGGCGTATCCCAGCGAAAAAACCAATATTTTTGCCAGTATCACGATGAGGATGGCTACCCTGAGGGAATAGGGAATTCTCCGAAATGCAGATAAGACTTTCACGTGGTTCCCAGATTTTTAAGCGTCTATTTCTTTGCTGGTTACTTTATTGCATTATGTGATGCTATATAAAATTAGGGAAACTACACGAGAAAGCCACGGGTGAAGTTCAGGTGAAGTAGGATTCTTGCACCGCTGCCTGATTGGTTGAAACTGCGATGAGTATAGTGTTTGAATTCTGGTTCCATTCAATCATCAGGTATCGTCCGTTTGCGGACCAGTGGGAACTGTTATCTGCTGCGGCGCCAGTGGCGTTCATCATGCTGTGAAATGCAGCGTAGAATTCGCTTGCGTCGCTTGAGGAATCCCACTGAATGTTCCACGTAAAGAGATATTCGTTGCCTCTCTCGTAGTAGGTGAAGTTGTCTCCAGCCCAGCCTACAGCTGCTTTTTGCGATTCGTTCTGGTTGAGCCAGTTGCCGAGCATGTTCTGAATGAAGTATTCGCCGTAGGTGTTGTGGTTTTCGTTATAGTCAGTTTTTACTATTGTCCAGGTGTCTTCGGTCAATGTCGGCGCTGAAACTACCTGGGCGGTTTCGTTGGCGAAGTATTTGTCAGAGTGCAGTATCTGTTCGGTTGTGCTAGGCGTATAGCCCACTTGATAGGCTTGGTTCACAGTTGCCCAGCCACCTTGCTTGTAAAGGACGTCAATGAAAACAGCGCCATAGTCATATGGGAAATAGTTTATGTGCGAGATTGAACTGGGGATGCTCGGGTGAAGTTCATCCAGCAAGATG
>CAYGVV010000290.1:0-2029 GCA_964353395.1 uncultured Candidatus Bathyarchaeia archaeon
TCCTCCAAGCGGGAGAAGCCGCTTGGAACCAGGTGGACATGGACGTGACAACATCCGCCCAACGCTACCTCGGTCAGGAGAAAGCCGCCCGTATGGCAATCGCCAACGCGCTGTTGAAGTGGACTAAGAGCACTCATCTTCGCACGGTCTTCACTGAATACGACAGGACCATGGTTGCTGGGGACGCGCGAAGCAAGGAGCCGAAGAAATTCGGTGGTCCAGGCGCAAGAGCCAAAGAGCAGAAGAGTTACAGGTAAGGAGAAGAAACCAGAATGATAATTCCCGTGAGATGCTTCACCTGCGGCAAACTGATCGGAGACCGATGGGAAGAATTTGCCCGTAGGATCCGGACAGGCGAAAACGCCAAAGACGTGCTGGACAACTTAGGCATAAAGCGGTACTGCTGCAGGCGGATGCTGCTCTCCAACGTCGAGATCATCGACGAGATTCTGCGTTTCTATGAGGAAGCGGAGAAGAGAAAAGAAGCTCGGAACTTTGGCTAACTTTCCCGGAAACGAAGTTTCATATTTCCAGCAGTTTAACTTCAGTTTCTCAGCAGTGCTCAAATCATATGTGAATGGTTTTGTGTGTCGACTGAAATCCAACTTGAATTTAAGATTTGGGATTCGTTTGTGCGGCGGTTGTTTGTTTTTGTTTGATGCATACGCTATGTTAAGGGTAGCGTCTCCTGACATGTTTCATAATTCGTAATACGGCTTAAATGCTTTTAAGGTAAATGTGCATTATCAAACATTAAACGAAGAGTGAGTTGGTGGATAAAAACATGAAGAAAAGTGGAGAAGAGGAGAAGGTAAAGCAAATCCTAACTGACTCTAAGCTTTCAGCCATCAAGGCTATGCTGGAGAAAGACCACGCCATAGACTGTCTATTGTTGCTCTACATAAACAGGGGCAAGTGGAAGGAGGCCAAGGATTTCATGCGGGAGAACAATCTCACATTGAGCGACGGCACTTTCAGGGCGAGGATGATTGAGATCGAGGGGCTTGGCATGGCTAAGAGTCAACGCATTGACCCGTTGAAGAAGTACTACTTGGAGACTGAGCTTGGCGAAAAGGTTGCGAAACTTCTTCTAGGTTTCTTCAGCGAACTTGAATCTTGAGCATCGGTTCCAGCATAGTTGCTGGGACTATTGTATGCTTATTTTTCTGTCGTTTTGGTAGATGTTGGTTTGATGGTTTGTTGTAGTTGTGTTCTACACGCGACAATTATTATATCTTAAGTCATAAGATTTATTTAGTCTTGCGTTTTCAAATAGTTACATACGAATCCCAAAGGAGGGATAGAAGAAAAAATGAACACATTCAGAAAAATTAGGAAAAATGCGAAAGCACTTAGCCCCGTAGTAGCCTCAATCATACTCATCGCCGTCACAGTCGCAGTCAGCATCGCCGTAGCCGCATGGATGGGCGGAATGACCATCGGATTCATGGGTTCAAGTGAGCAAGTAGACATCAGAAACATAGCTTTCGCGACTGGTAATGCCACCGTAACAGTAAAGAACACTGGGACATCAGCAGTAACAATAAATGAAGTCTGGGTAAACAACGTCGACAAGTCAGACGATTCAGCTAATGTCACCGGCCGTGTTATCTTGCCACTGTCAATACCTGCTAACGGACAAATAGAAATCTTCACGAACATGACTTGGACAGCAGGCGATAACTATCAGTTCAAACTCGTCACAGCCAAAGGCAACCCATTCATGAAGAACGCAATTCCACCAGCTTAAATTCCCTTTCTTTAAACATTTCGGGGGTAGGGTGAAAAAGTAGCACTCTCAATTTCCCTTTCTCTTAGTATCCTCCTCGGAGGCGCAGAAAAAGCATGGTAATTGAAATAAAAGAATACGTCTCATCAGAACAAATAGCCGACCGCCTAGACAAGGAAATAGGCGACGCTAAGAGCACACTGGGCGAATACCTGCGAAGGCTAGATGACATACGCAACTTAGCCGAAAAATCAAAGAAAATCCGCGAAGTCGTCATGAAACTCGCAGGCAAAAAAGCCG
>CAYGVV010000291.1:0-1987 GCA_964353395.1 uncultured Candidatus Bathyarchaeia archaeon
TTACGGCTGTGGTTTTTTCTTCCAAGCCCATTCGTGCTTTAGCGTAGAGGTTGTGCTGAATTTCCACGAGCAGCTTCTCCACCGAGCTTATTGCCTCGTCTTCTTTGACGACGGCTTTGGTGCCTGTGTCCCGCCTCACGACGGTCACTTGCTGTTGCCTGAGGTCTCGTGGGCCAATCTCTATTCTGACGGGTACGCCTTTGAGTTCCCACTGGTTGAATTTCCAGCCTGGCGTGTACTCTCCTCTGTCGTCCAAGACAACAGACATGCCTTTCGCTTCAAGTTTGTCTGCGACTTCTTTGGCTTTGGCGGCTATGGCTGCGGGGTCGGCGCCTTTGTAGGGTATTGGCACGATGACGACTTGCACTGGAGCGATTTTAGGCGGCAGCACCAGTCCCTTGTCGTCTCCGTGCACCATGACGACGGCGCCTATGAGCCTCGTAGTAATCCCCCAACTGGTCTGCCAAACGTAGTGGTCTTTTTCGTCTTCTCCGATGAATTTGATGTCGAAAACATGTGCGAATTTTTGACCCAGGTTGTGGCTGGTTCCCATTTGCAGGGCTTTACCGTCCGGCATCATGGCTTCTAGGGCTGTGGTGTAGTCGCCTCCGGCGAATTTTTCGCTTTCACTTTTAGCGCCGACGATGACGGGGATGGCGAGGTAGTTTTCCATGATGTCTTTGTACTCGCCAAGGATGTCCATTACTTCTTTATCGGCTTCTTCTTTTGTGGCGTGTGCCGTGTGGCCTTCCTGCCAGAGAAACTCTCGGGTTCTGAGGAACAGTTTGGTGGCTTTTGTCTCCCACCTTACGATGTTGCACCACTGGTTAATTTTGATGGGGAGGTCTCTCCAACTGCGTATCCACTTGGCAAACGTAGCGTACATTATCGTTTCCGAAGTGGGTCTAATTGCAAGCTTCTCCTCGAGGGGAGTGTCTCCGCCTTGGGTTACCCAAGCTACTTCTGGAACAAATCCTGCAAAGTGTTCTGACTCTTTCTTCAGGAAGCCTTCAGGTATGAACATGGGGAAATAGACGTTTCTGTGCCCCGTAGCCTTGATTTTCCTGTTGAAGATTTCCTGGATTTTCTCCCACATAGCGTAAGCGTCTTCACGGATGATCATGCAGCCTTTAACGGGCGCGTAATCTGCAAGTCCCGACTTCACAACGACTTCGGTGTACCACTCCGAGAAGTCCTCATTTTTCTTGACTGTTACTCCAACGTCCGACATAACTATCTGTCCTCATGTTTCACTTCGCAAGAATATAACCATAACGCAGGAAAGTAGCTCAGGCTCAAATACTGCGTAGCTGAAAATGTAGTGCCTAACCTACTTCACTCAGGAGTTCAATCTATATAAAAGGGAGGGGGTAGGCGCCGTGAGCACTAAAGGACTCTGAAGTCAGATTATGTGGGGATTCATGAAGTTTCCTTTACTCTTATTTGAATCTGCGCGGTTTTGGGAAGTCGTTGCACTTGTAGAAATGTAGTGGTCTTTGAGGTTCTATCCTGCATCGTTTCCGCGGATTCTTTCGCCTGATTAATGGAGCCAACTGAAAAAAAGGGCATCTGGAGCAAAGGGTGCTCAATTTTCTTCCTCCAAAGCGTCCAAGTCTCTCAGAGACATAACATGATTTGTCTACATCCATGGCCGGGGTCCGTTTTGTTTACCTTGTCATCATTTTTTTGAACACGGGGACTGCAATTGCGATCATGACTATGCCGAACACTATCATTATTATTAGCTCAGTTGATATTGCGGGTATGTCTGCGCCTAGTACCATGACTTTCCGTAGAGCCTGCGAAGCATACGTAAGCGGTAGAAACTTTGAGATGCCTTGCATGAACCATGGCATCTGCTGTATCGGGAAGAACACGCCGCCGAGGAACATCATCGGGAACATAATCGTTGTCATCATTATTGTTGCGGTTTCTTGATCCTTTGCGAACGAGGTTAGCACTATACCGAGTCCGACAAAACTGAACA
>CAYGVV010000292.1:0-1973 GCA_964353395.1 uncultured Candidatus Bathyarchaeia archaeon
GGCTGTGAGCTGTGCGGTCATTACAATTAACCCCTCAAGAGCAAGAAGTTGCGTGGATTCTGGATATAAAGTTTATGCTGCATTGAAAACGGCGTAATGAAGGACATGAACAAAAGCAAGAGGTTTTCTATAAGATTATTCTAAAACTTAAACTCAAAACACATTTAAGCAAACTTCAGTCACTTTGCTTGTAGGAGATGAACGTACGGCGGTTTCCAAGCTGGAGTTGGTACTTAAGGTGCTCAAGGATGGGGAATGGCATGGAATTGAGGAACTGCAGCACCTAGTTGAGTTGAACGAGAACCAAGTGCAAGAGGTTGCCGCGTTCTTGTATGAATACGATTTAGCCACAATGGACATTCCAAATAAGAAGTTAAAGATAAACAGGTGCTTCCAAGAGTTTTTAGCTCAAACGGTTAATTGCTAGAAGCCGCATTACTTTTGCGTCAAATGCTTCTTCATTGGCTACACGCAGAATTTTAGCGCAAGTTCCACAAGTGAAAAAATGACGGGGAAGGCGGTTTATTCAGGTTGGAATGAGACTTTCCTCAAGATTTCGGCTTGATCTGCGGTTTTCTCCATAAATATGCCCACAGTGCAGTCGCCTATGGCAAGGCAAACCAGCTTGATGTTCTTGCACTCCATCAACACGCTTTCAGCATCGCCTAAATCAAAGAGTTCCCGGAGTTCTTCATAGGAATCAAACGCTTCCGAGGCTAACATTGCGTATTCTACTGTTTTTGCGGGGTCCTGAAGGTCTATCGTTGCCGTGGT
Organism: uncultured Candidatus Bathyarchaeia archaeon; assembly: GCA_964353395.1. Taxonomy (GTDB): domain Archaea; phylum Thermoproteota; class Bathyarchaeia; order Bathyarchaeales; family Bathycorpusculaceae; genus JADGNF01. The sequence goes on from CAYGVV010000292.1 coordinate 775, forward strand.
AGGGTCTTTCAGAATGTAACCTATGACGCCTTCGCATTTGCGGATTTCCGCGAGGTTTGTGCGCAGGTCTGTGAAATCGTCATCCATTTCGGCTTCGGCGTCAGTTTCGTCGTCGACGAAAATGGTTGTCACGGTTTCGTTTAGACCGCTCTTTTTCTTAACCACTAATCTGTGCCTCGTTTATTCAATTACGGGTTTGACCATGACCAGTGCGCCTTTCTTGGTTTGCAGTGTGAGTTGCGCTTTTTCAGGCATTTGGATTATGCCTTTGCCCTCAAGTTTCGGGTCTTTTAGGGGTTTGAATTTGCAGCGCATTCTTTTTCCGGTGCGAGTTTCTTCCACTTGGACTTCTTCGATTTTCTTGTCGCCGTAGAGGTTCTTCCAGTGGGCTATTATTGTGCTGTCGACGCGCACTATATCTTGGGAGCCGAGCAGATTGCCGAAGCCTTTAAGGTTTTCAACCATGCATTGGCTTACGGGAGGCTCTGGAAGGAAAGGGTCAGGCTCGTTAGCCACGGAGGTTTCGGCAGAGGGGCTTGTTTCGAAGTTATCGTTGTCTCCGGCTTTTTCGTCGGTGCCGTTGTTGCTTGCTGCAGGTTCTGTTGCGGCAATTGCGAGTCCTGGCTGAATGGCTTCAACCATTTTGAGAATATTAGGAACAAGAACATGGTTTATTATTTTCAGTGATTTCTCGTCAGCTTCTCTGGATGCGACGATAGCGAAGTATAAGTCGCTAACTCGCATGATCATCATATTCTTGTTTGTGCCCTGTAAAATCACGGATTCTACGCTTCCATTCGCCTTTGCTCTTTCATTTAGGGCGCTTAAAGCGTCTACCGTGTTTGATATTGCTGTTTCACCCGTGTTTTCATCTTTGGCTAGGATTTTCTTGTCTTTTCTGAAAATGAAAGCGTTTGAAACTTCTGGGCAAGCGTTTTTTATTTCATCCAGAGTATTTTTGAGTGCTGCAATGCATGTTTCGGTGCTCATTTTTGTGGCTCCGGCACTACTGCTCCAGTTTTGCCAAAAAGTTTAGGAGATTTTGAATAAGATGCGTTCTGGGACATCGTCGTTTTCCACTACCAGATATTTTAGCCCGTCAGTGTCGCCGAGCTGGTCTAGCCACTTGAGTGCTTCGCGGGCTTTCTGGAGAACGAGCAGGCGTTCTTGGAAGCTGCGCACGACCTGTTCTATGGCGG
>CAYGVV010000293.1:0-1944 GCA_964353395.1 uncultured Candidatus Bathyarchaeia archaeon
CGCAGGTCGAAATCGTCCCCGTTGAATGTTAAAACGAAGGGGTAACTCCATAAAACTTCAAAGATAGCTCTGAGCAATTTCTCTTCAGTTTCGAAGTATTCGAGAGTTACGCCTGCGGGCAAATGTTCACTTCCTTCGCGGACGTTTTCGCGTTTTAAAAGCAGCACTTTCTTCTGGTCGTCTGAGCTGTACACGGAAACGCAGATAACGGGGTACGCGGCTTCTCTTGGGTCAGGCACTCTTGTAGACACGGGCGCGTAGACCTCTATGTCTATGGCTGCCCTGCGGAACTTGGGCGCTGGATATTCCAAGAGTCTTGCCCATTCTTCGATGTATTGGAGTTCTTCGGCTGTAGCTTCTGGGAAAGCAGCTTTTATCTGCTGAAGCGTTTTCTCGGTTTGCTCCAGAATTTTTGGGACGAGGCTGCCGTTTTTGACTTCGTAAATCATTCCTGGCAAAAGCTGCTGGTCGTAGATGTAACATTGGTAATACTTTATTCTGGCTTCCCAGACTTTTGCCTCTTCGCTGCTCGCCATTGCATCTGATATTTTGGGGAAATCCTCTGGAATTATGTCTCTTATGGTGCCTTGCGGTTTGCCTCCGATGGCTAAGGGGTCATTTGCTACGATTTTGGTAACCTTCACGTTTCTGTCGAGCAACGGGTCAAACTTCTCTTCAAGTTCGAAGTGGTCAAAACCTTCATGTTTAATCAAGCGGTCGATTTTTTCCAACTCATACGGTGAAAGATTGGTTAGGCAGTAGGGTTTGTGTTCAGTGTTGTCGTACCAAAAGTAAATTTTGCCACTTGTCGGCTCGTACAGTTTAATCAGCGCCTTACGTGAACGTCCGTCGTATGTTGCGGAAACGAAATACGCAGGCGGCAGATTTTCAGGTGCCACTGGCGGAAAAGCACGGCGTTTCTTCTCTTTTTTTGCATTCTCGTTGATGTCTGTGGGGGCTGGTGCTTCCGCTTTTGCCTCTTCCTTAACAGGCTTGTTCTGCACTTGAGAGTAGTAGTCTAAGCTTTTCTGCGCCATCCCGCTTCTTGACCTTAACTATTCCTATAAACGTTATAGACTAAAATCTTTATTGGCACATCAATGTGTCATGTTCGGGCGCTTTAACTCTTATTTAGAACAGTCGCGTTGTTTAGTCTGTGGAAGACATTGCTGAAGGACGCTTGGACAATTGCTATCGAAACGCTAAGTTGGATAGAAATGCAAAAACTAAGCGAGCGCATGGCTCTCGCCAGAACCGTGAAGCAATTGGGCATAAACAACCCAGACGCTATTAGGCTGGGCTACGGGCTTGGGGTGGAAACTGTTAGGCGCCGAAACCTCATAGACAAGTTCGTGAACAGCGTGCTAAAGCCTAAGACTATAAGCGAGTTCAACATGGGCATTCAAGCTTTTCTGCGGCTTTACGTTTACCAAACCAGAATCGCGAAGAACTGGGCTGAAATTGACTTGGAAGAGGCGGAGCGCATCGCGAAACTGGGGCGGGCGATTCTTGGCTGGCAAACATTGAGAGAGATTGAGCCATTTCTGGGCTTTCTGCTTACACGACAAATAGAGTCAATCATGAAAGCCGCAAAGGATGAGGAAAGAATCGCGCTTCAAACGTTTCACCCGACATGGTTCGTGAAGTACTGCATCAAACTTTTCGGTGGCAGCGAAGCCATAGCCTTCTTGGAAGGTAACATGCACGCGCCGCCGACCTGCATCAGATTGAACACGCTTCGCGCTTCGCAGAAAGAAATCTTGGAAAAACTTGCGACGGAAGAGGTTAAACTGGAAAAGGCTGAACCGTTAAAGCACACGTACACGGTTTTAAGCTCACGGCAACCTTTAACGAGAACAGCGAGTTACCAAGAAGGCTTATTCTACGTTCAGGATAAGGCAAGCTGCTATGCCGCTGAAGTTGCCGATCCAAAGCCGAAGATGA
>CAYGVV010000294.1:0-1917 GCA_964353395.1 uncultured Candidatus Bathyarchaeia archaeon
TGAAGGAGGAAGAAAAAAACGAGTTTGACGAAAACCACGGCAGAGGACAAGGGCAACCGCATAGTAGCCAAGAAGCCAAGCAGCGAATAGCGGAGAAGGTGGCTGAGAAGGGTTTAACGCCTCGTCAAGCGCGGGAAGCTCTGAAGGCAGGATCGAAGGGAGAACTCAGTGATGAGGAAGTACAGGAGCTTATGGATGAGGCGCGAGCACTGAAAATTTACAGGTCCGTCGTGAAGGTGATTGCTCAAGTGAGGGGAACTGCAGGCTTCAAGGTGGACTTGCCCGAAAGGTGGAACATGGGAGACAAGCCCGAGCAACTAGATGTCGTGGGCACGGCGAACAGGTTCGGTGGAGTGATTATTCCAGGCATCACCGCGATGAAGAACACTGAATTCAAATTGGAAAAGAACGTACTGCATGAACAGGGCGCCAAGCTTGCAGTTTGCGTTGACGAAAGCAGCTCAGTAGATGGAGCAACGTGGCAAATCGAGGTTCAAGCAGCCATAGGGTTGGTAGCCTACGCGATGGAGAAGCATTTCCCAATTTACGTGTTAAAATTTGACGCGCCAGACTATCGAGCGCAGCATTCCGGCTACGTCGAGTTCAAAACTAATTTTTCTTTTGCCCACTGGAACGCGATGAAATGGCTTGTCCGACGCAGACTGAACGGCAACACGGAGGTCCAGCAGGTCTTCGATGCATTATCGAAAGTGGGAGGAATCCAACAGTCAACGACGATCCTAATCACGGACTGCGGAATCCACGATCTTCGAAAAGCTAAAGGCAAAATAGCAGCGTTGGCGGCTAGGAAGTGCGCTTTCAGAATCATGATGATTGGACAGAACAGCGTGCCTGAAGACTTGGCGGGAGCGTTCGCGGGACAAGACGTAAAGTTCTACGCGGTTTCCAAGGCAACAGATAGACTAACGGAAGAAGCAATAAGGAGTGTTGAGGCATGAGCCTTAAAGAGGAACTGTGGGATTTTGTGGCAGAAAACCAGTCGGAATATGCCTTCTTCATTGAGAAGGGTGGTGAAGCGGCTGAGAAGCCGGCTGTCTTTATAATGGGTTACTCCAAGAGAGGACATGGTGTCTATATCAATCAGGTGGGGCTAGTCGGACTTTATACGCTGACGGAAGCGTTGAAGCGGGTAGGGAAGCTTGTCGATACCGCGAATTATCCATTGAAACTCTGGATAAGAAAGGGCGCTAATGGGCGTTTGAGATTATTTGGGGAGAACAAGACTACCCGCATCCGTGCTAAACCCTGCTGTCCGTTAAGGGCGTTTAATGTTCCTGAATGGAACGGGTTGGCGACAGTAATAGGAGAAAACGCGAATGGAAAAACTGGCAGAAACCGAAGTTGACGTTGAAGCCGAGAAATGCCCTAACTGCGACGGCACCAAGAAAATCCACGACCCAGACAACGGCGAAGTAATATGCGGAGAATGCGGCTTAGTACTTAACGAACAAAACATCAGCAACCAAGCGGAATGGCGCGCATACGATCCTAAGCAACACAGGCAGAGAGAACGAGTAGGCGCCCCTCTCACTCCGTTGATTCATGACAAGGGATTGCCAACGGTAATCGGCACTGGAAACACCGACGCAGGCGGCAGACCACTATCCGCTAATACGCAGCACCAGATGCATAGGCTGCGTAAATGGCAGCAAAAGTGCCGCATCAACGTTTCTACCGAACGGAACTTGGCGGAGGCGTGCAGGCAAATTAGTATTCTTTGCTGCAACCTCGGTGTTCCAGAGCCAGTTGCAGGGCGAGCCGCCACAGTTTACCGTAAACTGTGTGTGAAAAACCTGATTCGTGGCAGATCCATTTCAAGTTTAACCGCCGCAGTAGTTTATTTTGCCTGCCGAGAAAATGGCAGGTCCCTCAGAAGCCTTAAGGAAGTCGCAAGGG
>CAYGVV010000295.1:0-1895 GCA_964353395.1 uncultured Candidatus Bathyarchaeia archaeon
TTGCAGCACATGTTAGTGTTGAAAAAATTAAACGCTTACAAATCAACACCATCTATCCAGGGCATGGACAACCATTCCCGATGAAGCTTTTCATGAAGTCTCACTAACTAGTTGTTAAACCGACTATTCTTCTGGGTTTGGGATTAAAATTTAATCCAACCAACCCATTTAACGACGTTCAGGCGCTTCAGACGGCAGCGAAAAGGCAGTATACACGGTTCAGGATACAGGCTATTTCTCAGATATCAGAAGAGACCCATTAGTAGAGAATAAGTCAATATAGGGTATAGTCGGAATCGAGTATTCGCTTGATATGTCGATTAATGAAACATAGCATTTTAAGGGAAGTTGTCAGTGGTCGACCAATCCATGTGTTTTGGAACAGGCTGTGTTAATCGAAGGTTCCTGATTTTTCATCGTTGAAATAGTATTTTGCATTGTATCCTGAAAGGCTTAGAATATCACCCATAGCTATTGCGAATCCATTTCCCGTTGGCTCAATGTTGTACTGCAGGTCGTTCCAGGTCATCCTCACCCACGCATGGTACTCATTGTTGTGTTCGCCAACTATAACGTACACTTTGTCAGATGACCATCCGTCAGCTCGAAGCAGCGAACACAAAAGTATCGAGAAGTCTTCGCAGTCCCCAGTCCTAAGCGGTATGGTTTCATTTGGAAACTGCCAGTAGTCATTCTCGCCGTGAATTTCAAGGTCGCTTTTGTACTGTATGTTGGTTCCAACCCAATCTCTGAGCGCCATCCAGTTAAGAGTCAATATGGGTTTATCTTTCAAGATTTTACTTTTCAATTCAATCACGCTTTTGTCTTCGGGTGTTATGAAGAAGCGACACAAGTTTTTATCAAAATTTCTTGTAAGGTTTGCGTTGACGATGAGGGTTTTGGTCGCGGAAGAGAGACTGCATGACGCGTCTACCGTGACGATTTTGGCTGAATTGTAGCTTGTATTTACAGTAATTGAGTTTGAGTAAGTTTCAGAGGGCTGCAGCAATTCAACCGACAAGGTGTTGGCGCGTTCTCCGTCAATTTTTGTGGCGACTTCGACGTTTTCAGCAGGACCATTACCCAGATTTGAAACCGAAAAAGCCACGTCACTAATCAACTCGGGCAAGCCGCTTGCCCCATTCGTTCCCCAATAACTACTGTTTTCTCTAACACTGACTTCTAGTTTCGGCTTAATTGTCTCCTGCTGCCTACCGAGGTTTGTTAGTTCATCGTAAACTTGGGTTAGAAATTTTCGAAGCTGGTCCATTAGCGTGAAGGGCGCAATGCAGAGCAACAGAACACCAACGACTATTAGGAAAACTACAAGTCTACGCAAGGCGCTATCCCATTAACTTACTTAGCCCAATAGTAAAAAAAGTTTTGGGATGCTATCCCAGAAGTTGCGATAGAAGTAAGGTAACACAGCTTGACCTTCAGGTGCAGAACTATGGGTTGGGTTGGATTAAATTTTAATCCCCACACACAAAACTGACGACGGTTGGCGTCGGCTTGTTTTGTGGAAGAAGAGGGCATGTGGGATTGAATCTAAAGAAAAGAGAGCACGGCTCGATGTATAAGCTTAAAAGGAGACAGTGCCGAAATAAAGAACGGGAGATTTAGCAAAATGGACCTCATTGCACTGTTGATACAGATCGTAGTAGGCATCATAATACTTGCTCCAATACTGTGGATTGCTGGAAGACTGCTGGCAGGCAAAGATAAGGCAAAATTCGCCGATGCCATCTTGATAGTCATTCTGGGAATGGTCATAGATGCAGTTGTTAGCTATATAGGTGAATTTTTCAGCTTTTTCGCATATAGCGGCTTAGTTGCAGCGGTGATCATGTTTATAGTTTGGCTGGCGCTGATCAAACACTTCTTTGACTGCGGAT
>CAYGVV010000296.1:0-1882 GCA_964353395.1 uncultured Candidatus Bathyarchaeia archaeon
AGGAAACATTCTGGGGTGGCTATGCCGGTTACTTCCAAGACCCCGACCATCATCTCTGGGAAGTCGTCTGGAATCCTCAGTGGCAATTGGAAGAGTGCTGAGGCATAACCATTCGCTGCAGGCGCGACGGCCCTAACGGGCCACGGCCTGAGCTCAAACGTTCGCCGGAGGGGAAAATGTGTACTAGGGAAATTTGCCAGAGGTTAATCGGCACCCACGGAGATCGAATTAAACCTAGTGTCATGTCAACCTTGAAATGTCGCAAATGATGTGATATGATTTCTTCATAATCGACCTGGGAGGATTTGGATTATGAAGAAATACATCGTAACGCTTACTGAAGAGGAACGTAAGATTCTTGGCGAGCTCACTTCCAAAGGTGAGCACAAATCGCAGAAAATTCTGGACGCGTTGACTCTGCTTGGGTGTGATGAGGGAGAGTTTCAGAAAAAACGTTCGACTAACGAAGAAATATCCCGCGTATTGAACACAAGCATGAGAAAAGTTGACCGTGTCAAAAAGCGATTTGTCGAGGAAGGTCTTGATGTTGCTCTCAACAGGAGAAAGGGAAGCCGCATCTATGTTAAAAAGGCAGACGGAGACTTCGAAGCCCACCTGGTTGCCTTGAGTTGCAGCGAGCCACCCGAGGGTTTTGCACGTTGGTCTCTGCGGTTATTAGCCGACAAGGTTGTCGAACTTGCCTATATCGACAGCATTTCTCATGAAGCGGTACGCCGCGTTTTAAAAAAAACGAAATCAAGCCCTGGCAACACAAGGAGTGGGTGATTCCACCGGAGCAAAACGGTAGCTTTGTTGCGAATATGGAAATGGTGTTGGATGTTTACAAGCGTCCGTTCGATCCACTTTATCCGGTTGTATGCATGGACGAATCCCCAAAGCAACTGATTGCTGAAACAAAGGTTCCAATTCCTGCATCGCCAGGGGAGGCGGCCAAGCACGACTATGAATACAAGCGTTGCGGCGTCTGCAATGTTTTCCTTGCTTGCGAGCCATTGGCAGGGAAGCGTACGGTAAAAATCACCGAAAGAAAAACCAAACTGGACTGGGCTTGTTTTATAGAAGAGATTGCTGATCAATACGAAACTGCAGAAAAGATAACTTTGGTGATGGATAATCTGAACACGCACAACCCGGGGTCTCTTTATGAATCTTTTCCTCCAGATAAGGCAAAAGCGTTGTGGGACAGGTTTCAGTTTGTGTATACCCCAAAGCACGGAAGCTGGTTGAATATGGCCGAGATAGAGCTGAATGTGCTTACGGGCCAGTGCCTGAAAAGAAGGATTGACGACATCGAAATTGTTAAGAAAGAAGTAGCGGCATGGCAGAAAGCCAGAAACAACAAAAACGCGAAGGTTAACTGGCAATTCACTGCGGAGGATGCCAGGATAAAACTACGCCGTCTCTATCCGTCACTTGATAGTTGACGTGACACTAGTGTTTATTGTGTATGAAGTTCCTATTTTCACCACCGATCCGATGATGATTAAATCAGCCCCCAGTAGTTTCCCAATCTCCACGGCAGTGTTTTCATTTATCACGCCTGATTTTTGAAATTGTTGTTCTGACAGTGCTTTGTTGATCTGCGATCTTTCCACCACCCTGAATTGACGAGTGCCAATCAACTCCGTTCTCATGATCTCAGAAACCGCCTTGCCCAGATGCTCTTCAGAACCGACGCTCTCAAAATCCAGTATGGCCACTGTAGGTCTGACATCTGCCGCAATGCCGATAGAAAAGAAAAAAGATATCACAAGAAAACCGAATATCATGCATTTGAGCAAGATTTTCATGATCATTCCCTCACAAAAATGTGCTTGGTGAACAGAAAGCCCGGAAACGGACAGGTTTTATTTTTAGCAGG
>CAYGVV010000297.1:0-1869 GCA_964353395.1 uncultured Candidatus Bathyarchaeia archaeon
TGACCACCAGCGGAAACATCGCTAAATTCTGAACTCTCCAATGGGAACGAGATGACAGTGTAGTCGGAATGCGAAGCGTTGACATAAGCCCAATAATGGGGGTCACGATAGGTACTCCACTCAACACCATAATGCCCTTTGAATGTAAAATTATAGTATAAACTAATGAAGTGACCGCTTGCATCCGTATAAGCGATAAAGGGTTGGTTCTTAATCATAACCTCTATCGATGTGTTTTCTTGATAGTAACCAGACTGAGTTATCACAGTTTTTCCTGTGTATTGGTCTATTCCATAGGTTGGTGGCACAGCATAAGAATTGTCTACAAACTTCAAGGTAAACTCTGGGACAGATGGCTTGGTTTGAGCCCATGTGGGGTTAACCATTATTAGGCTTGATGCTGTTAAGATGAGAACGAAGACGAGAGGGATGCTTCGGTTCATGCTTCGCCACTGACATAATGATGCTGTTTAGCCCTTATTAGTCTCACTGAAGAACAGAATGGTTCTGCCAGAAGAACAGAGTCTTTATTATTTTGCAAGCATCGGCCAATCCCTAATCCGTGTCCTGCCTTCTTAAACCTGAGCTAAAGGAACCAGTTGACCTGCTGAGGTCAAACCCAAAAAATAGCTAAGATATTCAAAACTCACATTGAGAAGGCAATAGAAGAGTTGGGAGGCACCCAAGTAACGCTGATTTTTTAGTGCTTGGTTTGGCTTTCTTTGTTTTTGAGGATTTGTTTTTCAGCTATGTCTGCCAACTTTTCCGGATTCTTTAGCGCGTCCGCGTACGGGATTGCTACATTAACTTTCTCGGTGTTGTAGGGTCCGCTGAAAGCTAGGATAGGCTTGTAAAGTTGCAGTGCTTTTGCGGCTTCTTCTTCGGATGTTACGACCACGATTTTTGGGATGTTTCTTTTTTTTGCCACGGTTTGCTTTAATCCTTCGATGAACACTACGTCGTTGCCTCTGCACTTCGCTAGTAGTGCTTTAAGTGGGCGGTTTTCTGTGGAGCCTTTTTCTATGGTGGCGACTTCATTTGGGGATACTACGAGGATTGTTTTGGCTCCATGCTGGGCGAATCTCCATGTGTCTTTTCCAGGAGTGTCGATGGTGAAGTCTTGTTCGGAAACGTGTTTTACGGCTGCTACCTTGTAGCCTCGTTGGGTGAGTTGGCTGATGAGGTTTTCTGTGGTGGTTGTTTTCCCGACTTTTTTTCCGCCGACGATTGCGATGACTGTTGGCTTCACGATTTCATTTCTTCCTTGAAGATTTCTTCGAGCATTTTCTTGCTTATGCCCAGTTCTGCTGCTAGGTTTTTGACCAGTTTAACGTAGGTTCTGAAGAGGCTCTGCAGTATTTCGGCTTTTTCTTTTTCTGACAGTTCTTTTTCTTCCGCGAGCAGCAGGGCGAACCATTTGCCGAGGACGGTGAGTTGGTAAGTTTTTACCCAGATGATTCTTCCTTCTCTCTCGTCTTTCTCCATGCTCTCGTTTAAAACGCCGAGCATTGTAAGGGCTTTCAGGTTTTCGATGATGGTTTTGTTTGAGTAGTTGAGTTTTTCCACGAGGTCTCGTTGGTAAATGTTTTTTGCGATGCCTTGCTTAAGCGAGAACCTTAAGAGGTCAACTCCTGCTTTGGATCCGAAAATGGCGCTTAGTATTTTGTCTTTTTTTTCAGTTGGAAGAAAAACTACATAAGGATGTAATTGTGCACTCAACAGTATCGCCTTTGCATCTGTTTCCTGTATTATTGCATTTAAGAATTGCGGCTTTCTGTGCGCTCTAGTGCTCGGAAAAACTTATACCCCCTTATAAATAGAGTAGATTGTTAGTTCACTGCGTTTGTGACTAGTTGCTCGGAAAAGACT
>CAYGVV010000298.1:0-1832 GCA_964353395.1 uncultured Candidatus Bathyarchaeia archaeon
TTCGCAACACCGTTTTCACCATCGCGCCACCGGCTCCATAACATAATACGCTGAATGGGAAAAAAAGATGGGGAAGACTGCCTGCCTGTTTGCCATACGGGAAGTCTTGCCTGAAGCGCTAATGGAGTTTCCGACGGTGGACGCGTATGTAAATACGGCGTGTCCACGCATTTCGCTTGATGACGCTTCAAAGTTCCAAAAACCCGTGTTGACGATGAACGAGTTCATGGTGATTTCTGGCGAGTCCTCATGGGAGAACCTACTCAAAAAAGGATTATTCGAAAACTAGACTTGGAGCTTTTCCTGTCAAGGGTTAAGCCGCATCCCTCGCCCACGGCAAGTCTTGAGCAGTACACTACTTCGGAATCTGTGGCGGCGACGATGCTGCACTTGGCTGCGTACACATACGGCGACATAATCGGCAAAAGCGTTCTTGACTTAGGATGCGGCACCGGCAGACTATCTCTGGCAGCTGCGTTCCTTGGTGCCAAGTCAGTTGTGGGCATCGACATCGACAAAACCGCCGTGAAGACCGCTGCTGAAAACGCCGCTGGCTCAGGTTTTGAAGCTGGCGTTGAATGGATTGTAGGCGACATCGAAGCAATTTCAGGCAGGTTTGACACGGTACTCCAGAATCCTCCCTTTGGCGTGCAGAAACGCTCGGCGGACAGGAAATTCTTGGAGAAAGCGCTGGAAGTCGGGGACGCCGTGTACTCGCTTCACAATCACCCCTCCACCGATAAACAACTAATAAGCCGACTCAAAGCAAGCGCTGGACTGTTGCAGGTTGAGCCATCTCAGTTCCTCTTGAGGTTTGTGGAAGAGCATGGTGGAAGAGTAGAAGCAGCATACGCCTTGCCTTTGGTTATTCCGCACATGTTTGACTTCCACACAAAAGCAAAACGTGAAATCGTAATCGACTTGTACGTGATAAGAAGGACTGGATTCCCAGAATAGGAATTACAGCGTGATTGATGAAAGTTTATGAGTATCACAAAAAATAAGAGGTGATAGCGTCCATATTAGTGCCTTTGAATTAAGATGGTTGCCTATCAATGAGTAAACTCTCAAAGAAAGATGAAATCCTTCTGGAGTATGAAGCGAGAAATGAGTTACTACAACACTTTTCGAGCAAGTCTTCAAACCAAGCTATAACCATTCTGTCTGTGGTGTTGGTGTTTTTTGCTTGGGTTGAATCTCTTCAATATGTTGGAGCTATCCAAAATCTATGGTTGAAAGCCTTGTGGTATGTACTGCCTTTAGAGTTAATTTTTTTCGTATGTTTACGTGCAATAGGAAGACTGTTCTTTTGGGGTATATCTGCAGATGCCATTATTAGAGTTAAAATGAAAGAGACATCTGAGTATTCTGAATGTTCCTTGCTAAAACATGGAGAGGAATATATTCCAAAATCGGTTCTTCTGGCTACTACATATCATATTAGACTTGTACATGCTTGCTTTGATTATAGAAAAGAGTTGCTGAAAACCAATCGGTCATTGAGGATTAGGTATAACTTAACTCATGGAAGAGGATTGTTGGTTCTTTCATTGGTTACGCTTCTTGTTCTTTTAATTATGTACATTCCATGGGGGGATTTAGCGCTTCTGCTGCGTCTTAATTCTACCGCCTCTTTTTTGTTTCTCTGATATTGTGTGTTTTTTATTTTTGTTTTTGTGTTGAGAGAGTTAGTAGTAGAGGGAGAGGGAAGGTTGAGTGTTCGGGTGCGTGTGTGCGTAGGCGTCGTGGTTAGTTTGGGTTTGGGAATAGATTCTTTATATAAGGGGGCTATAGACAGCTCCGAGCACTAGAGTCGTCCTCAGTCAACTCGC
>CAYGVV010000299.1:0-1824 GCA_964353395.1 uncultured Candidatus Bathyarchaeia archaeon
GTCATGGTACGTGACAACGTGGGTCTCAACGTTATTTTTCACAAGCTGTGCTGCTAACGTGCTCACGTATTCTGCGAGTTTTCCAACTATTCTTGGAGGGTACTCCCATGAGAAAATTACGGCGCGCATCGGTTTTCACTACGTGAAGAGTGAACAGACTTTGATTATTCCTCTTCCAGTGAGATAGTACCTTTTCTTACCTTCGTTATCGTAAAAGCTTTCCGCGAACCCTCCAGATTTGCAATTGTCAAGGATGCCTTCGATTTCTGCAGGGTCGCGTTGCAGAATCCTGGCTACTTCTTCGCCTCTTTTGGCTAAGTCAGCTGCGGTCGCGCACAAGTTGTGCAGCGTCTGCAGGACTTTTTCGGGAAATGGAAGCTCTTCTCTCATGTCATTTACCTTCTTTACCGTCAATGAATACTCAGGGTTTTCTCCTTATAAACGCATGCGCGCTAGGTTTTTCTAATACAGCTTGGTTGCCGCTTGCACTTGCTCGCTGGCTTCGCTGAACCTTTTTTGAACCGCAGCCACTAACATCTTCCTCAGTGTTCCTCCTTTTGCCTTGGCTATCCTAATCGTTTTCAGTTGCCCCTGCAGAGTCTCATCCTGTAGCGAGTGCTCGGCCCAACTTTCAAAGTCTCCTCTGCGATTATGAAAATCCAAGGCTCTTGCGTCGACGGTTGCTATGGCCTTCAAGAATCCTTTCAGACTCCAAGACATGACACCCGTAAAATTCTCATCCCCCGCTTCCGTGCAGAACAAGAAGGGTTCATTCGCCGTCAACGTTGCCATCCTAACTCTGTTTTCGAAATCGAAAATCGATGTTTCCGCGGCGACGAAAGCGTTCACCGGCGACTCAAACGGACTGAAGTAGGAGTGGACTTCTCCTGGTCCTCCGCCTTTGGTGAACATGTAGTACAAGTGGTCGCTTGTTTGGAAGTAGCGCCAAAGTTTGAGGAATTCTGTGTCGTCTGCTTCTTTGATTAATGGTTCGAGCCTGCGCAGGTTTGTGTAGTAAGCCCATTGCATGGCGTTGCCGAGCCATCCGCTGCTGTCGCGTTCTAGATCTGCCCAGGAAACGGTGCCGCCCGTTTCGGGGACATCAACTTCGCCTTGGGGCGCGTGTTTATCTATGACTTCAGAGGGCGTTGCCATGCGCAGGTGCGGCCACTTCAAAATCTCTTCAGGCAAATGCCTCAGGAAGCCGTGGATGCCTGTCTCAGGCCAGTGGTGCTCTCCGAATGTTTCGTAGTCTGGAAAGATGTTTATGCACTGTCCCTCCGTGTCAGCCAGCCAGTGTGCATACTTGTCTGCTGTGAGTGGCCACTCGCTCCACCATCGGGCGCTAAACCTGAAACCGACGTCGTCAGTTAGCTTGTAGTTGCGCAGGAGCAATCTGATTTTTCTGCTGCCTTTGGGAGTGTAGAGGTAGTTGGGCGATTTTTCGCCCAGAATTTTCTCAATGCCTTCCGTGAATATGCCTTTGTAGCCGAGGTTTTCGATGATTTTGGCGATGGCGTTGTTGTAGAGTAACTCTGTGTTCTCAAAAACAGTGGGCTCAAAGCCGAGCACGCTTTTGACGGTGTCGCGGTGCATTTTCACCTGCGCTATGAACTCGTCTTTTTCAGGGTAAAGACTCGCGATAGAATGATAGTAAGTCTGGTTCAGAAACTCAACGCAGCCCGATTTCGCTAGTTGCTTGAAAGTTTCAAGAAGGTCTTTGTTGTACATTTCGCACTGTTCCAGGAAGGTGCCCGAGACGCTGAACGAGACTTTGACTTGCTTCTTCTCCCTCTTGTGCGCGTCGACTAGATCAAGCAGTAT
>CAYGVV010000300.1:0-1811 GCA_964353395.1 uncultured Candidatus Bathyarchaeia archaeon
GATGGGCACCATGGAAATGGGACGCAGGAGATTTTTCAAGGCGACGAAAAAGTGACGTATGTTTCGCTGCATCGTTTCCCGCATTACCCTGGAACAGGATTTAGTTCAGAGGGAAACTGCTTGAACTTTCCGTTGCCAGCTGATTGCGGCGAGCAAACTTTCCTGTCGACGCTTGACAAAGCGCTAGGCATGGTTGAGTTGGCGAGGTTTGAGGTTGTGGCTGTTTCAGCTGGGTTCGACACGCATGCGAGAGATTTGGCTTCTTTGGGCTTAACTGAGAGCAGCTATATGGAAATAGGCAGGAGAATTGCTGTGTTGAAGAAGCCTACGTTTTTCGTTTTGGAGGGTGGTTACTTGGGTGAGAAAAACGGACTTGACATTGATCAGCTTTTGAAAGGCTATGAAGGGAAAACTTTAGCTGCAATTTCTGACTGAGGATACGCGCTGAATTTTCAGCTGCCTGCGCGCAAACTTTTCTGCGGTTACTTCTTCTTGGATTGTCCTTTCTTGGTGAGTGCTTCGAGTTTCTCAGTGACTTTTTCGGATCGTTTTTCTGCATCTGCCAGAACTGGCTTCCAGTCTTTGTTCTTGACTATGTTGCTTACGCGTTCGGTTTCTTCAGGCAGCTTCGCAAGAGTGTCGCTCATGCGTTTTTCCGCGGCTTCATCCGTGGTTAAGAGGTCTAGTGCTTCTTCTGGGCAGAATTCTATGCATTGCGGTTCGCCGTTGCAGAGGTCACATGCTACGGCTAAGCCTGTGTCGGAGTGAATGGCGATTCCTCCGTGTGGACATGCTTGTACACACCAGTCACAGCCTTTGCATTTCTTGTCGCTGATCATGAGGATGCCTGTGTTTTCGCATTGTGACAGGGCTTTTTCTGGGCATGCGGTTACGCATTTGGCGTCTTCGCAGGATCTGCATGCTAAAGCAAAATTGAATAGGGGTTTCATGCGGACAACGCGGATTCGTGAGCGCAGCGGATTCCAGACGGCTTCGCCTTTTTCTTGGCTGCATGCGTACTCGCAGATTCCGCAGCCAGTGCACTTGGCAGGATCAACGGAAACGAATTTTCTTTGAGTAAACTTTGCAGGTGGCATTTCAGTAACCAAAGTGTTCTGAACTATCTAAATATTTCTGTGAAAGCCATGGTTTTTAATGGTTGGTTCCTGAGAGTTTCGAGTTGCTGTACTAGTGCTCGGAAAAGACTATAGCCCCCTTATATATAGAATCTGCATAGGTTCTGGTAACTTTGCGTCAGAGGGGTTTTTCTGTTAACTCGCGTCAGATACTACGAGCATAACCCCAGTTCCAACAAAAGGGTCGCAAACTTTTTAAGAATACGCCTTTATATAAAGTCAAGTGATGTGGGAGGGAGCGGCGGGATTTGCACCCACGACCTTTCGTTTAGCGGACGAGGGCTCTTTCTACTGAGCTACGCTCCCTTCTTACACCATTATATCTGAACGGTTTTAAAGATTTGCATTAATGAAGATTTGTTTTAATGGAACAACATTTTAGCATTTGACTGAAAAATTGGGGTTTTTGCTCGCGTTCTGGATTATTGTTATCCACTTGTTCTTTCCCTCGATCTTTATGCCACATGCTTCAGAGGGTGTTTTTCCACTGAGAGCTTCATGCAGTCGGATAAAGTTGCCTTTGGGTTTATGCTTGGGTTTACTGTACGATTTTTTCCCAGCTTGTGACCAAATCGAGAACTTCTTGAACTGGTTGGCCGCCGTAGCTTCTTATGCGCTCGCGGAGTTCAACTTTGTCGACTGCTGCTTTCTGGAAGTCCCAGATTTGGCTAGCCT
>CAYGVV010000301.1:0-1791 GCA_964353395.1 uncultured Candidatus Bathyarchaeia archaeon
TCGCCGTCTATTATCTCATAATAATCGCCTTTCCTGCGAACAACTAGGTCGCTTAACAGACCATCCTTCTTTATTTCCATCTC
This sequence comes from uncultured Candidatus Bathyarchaeia archaeon, assembly GCA_964353395.1. Classification (GTDB taxonomy): domain Archaea; phylum Thermoproteota; class Bathyarchaeia; order Bathyarchaeales; family Bathycorpusculaceae; genus JADGNF01. Next base: position 84 of record CAYGVV010000301.1, read on the forward strand.
TAAATTGTCAAGATTGAAATTGCACCTAGGCTGGTACGGACTTGGCTTCACCGCTTCCACATTCACTTTCACTTTGTTCTCCCCTCACGAATTTGTTTTTCAGATTTCTGAGGCATCTCTATTATTTCTAAGTCGACGTCGACAATGTCTCCATCTTCAACTCCGGATACTTCGCATACTTCTTTAGGTACTGTAATGCGATGACCCGCAACAATTTTGGCAATGAAGTGGTTTTTCACCCTCTAATCACCCTAGTTTTCCTCAAGATGGTTCTAGCTGCACAGTTTAACCTAAGAAGATTAGGACGACTTCCGAATCTGAACACCGATTACTCGAAGGACAACCTACGCTGTTACATGGCGTATACTCGGTTTTCAACGTTAACAAAGCCACAAGTCAACCTTGTCAGTTTTCGACACAGTCATCGTAACACTGTTTTGAATAATGATTAAATCAAAATAGTTATAAAATAGACAAAAACTTTGAAGAAGTGTACAGATGACAACTGAAAAGGTTTCTGTTAAAAACTCAAAGATTTTCTGTGCCTTCGAAGGCGAATGCTACTCTAAAAAAACAACTACTAAGGAAAAATCGTCTCAGCCTAAAACTGGATACGCAATCTGCACTTGGAAAGGTCGTTGTAATCAACAGATCGATAACCCGAAACAAAATGCAAAAGCTCTACTGCCCCTTTTGTTATGCCGTTAGAGCATATTCTAATGCCTTTGTTTAATTCAGATTCAAAATCAAACACAAACACCCGCTGACGCACATAGCCATAATAGAAAGACGCATCTATGTTCCCGTTTGCCAGAGTACAATAGATATTAGTGTCAACTGCTGACTTACTCGCTCTTTTGCACAATCAATAGCCAAGATGGGAAACAGTTGCAGACTTGTGAGGGGCTGGCATGCTGGTTGTAACGTAATGCTCAGTGGAGACGTCACCCGCAACCTCCCTTTTTCTTTATGCCTCATGCTACGAGACAAGTGAGCCCCAAGTGTTTGACGAAGTGGACAAATGTTTATGGTAGTATCATTCTTCTTCGAGAATCTTGATGAATTCATCTCTTGAAAGCCCTGTATCCTTGATAATCTTCAAAAGTAATCCAGTGCCAATTTCCTCTCCAGGATGAACAGGAACAACCGTGGTTCTTCCATCAGAATGCTTCATAACGACATGACTGCCACGTTTTCTAACAATTCTGAACCCAAGGCGGAGATGACCTTTATGATTTTTCTGGTCGATTGAGGTTTCAAGCTCATCGAGCCGGAACCTCTACAAACTGAAACCCAACCAATTCAATACGCTCTCGCGGTTTCGTTCCTTCGGCTTCCAAATAAGCTTGAATAGCTTCTTTAATTCTTGTCGTCACTTCATCCAGAGTCTTGGCTTGAGTGTGGCAACCAGGCAATTCTGGAACTGAGGCAATGTAATAGCCGTCTTCGTCTTTTTCGACAATAACACCGAACTTCAACAGACCGCCGGAAAATATTGATGGTGAACTATTACTAAAGTCTTTTTCCATCAATGCAGGAAGAACCAAACCAAGAACGTTATTCTGGTCAACTGTACGATCAATGTCAATTTGCATAAAGAAAAGCGATCAATGTCTACTCGGAATCTGTGTTGTCAGTGTAGGACTAGGAAGTTGAACCCAACCCCAAGTGGAGATGTCACCTGCAACCCTCCTTTCTTCGATACTCT
>CAYGVV010000302.1:0-1781 GCA_964353395.1 uncultured Candidatus Bathyarchaeia archaeon
CGCCAGTCTCCATCGTCGCTAACTGTTTCGACTTTGCAGGTGAGAAACTGCATCCAATGACCCAAGTGCAGGACCATCCCACTTTTGATGGGCGTCTGCCAGTACTTAACCAGAGACGCATGAGTCTTCAATGACGTAGTCGCCTTGATTGACGGGTCGGTTGTCAGCACCGTGCCCCTGTCCAAGTCTCCCAATTCAACGTTTTTCAGTGCAAGCCCAACCCTGTCACCTTCAAACGCAGAGTCAAACTCGTCGTCGTGCTTCTGGATTGAACGAACCTGTGCCGTTTTCGCGCCAGGAAGAACATTCATCGACGCGTGTTTCTGGATGGTTCCGTTTACCACTATGCCGAGGGCGACGGTTCCGACGCCTTTCACGTTGAAGGCGTGGTCTATTGGCACAGTTCCTGTTGGCGGGTCAACATTTTTTTGTTGGGCAGCTTCATTCAGGAGTTTTTCCCTCAGAGAGTTCGGGTCATCTGAGACGAATTCATACTTCTCAAGTACTGTCTCCTTGAGTAAGGGCTCAATCTTTTCCTTGGGCAGGTAGTTTCTTAGGATGAAGTAGCCGCTGCTTACGCCGCAGCACTGAAGCATCACGAGGCTTTCGCCGAGTGTGGCGTTCAACTCGTCCACGACAACGACCGCTTTATTAGCTGTGGATGCTGCGAAGAATAGCGGCGCCAGCCTCTCTGGGTACCGCGTGGGCTCAATGAAGGTTACGGTGTCTTCGCCCTTCTTCAAATTGTACAATGTGATGTCTGTGGAAGTGCCCTTTTTAGCTAAGGCGTTGCTGTAGTCTGGCACGCCGAGAACTGCTACCATCAAGTTACCCATGAGCAGGTGACCTCGCGAATTACCGCACCATGAAGCACGCGGAAGATAAGCGTTATGGCAACTGCGGCATCAAATATAACGTGCTTAGAAGCATTCAGGCGAGAAACCGTGCGCTCTATTCTTGTATCTATTGTTCACTGGTTTTCTATGTGACTTTGTTGCTTTTCCACTGCCTCAGCTATCTCATCTAGAACAGCTTTGAAGTCAGCTTTGTTTGGCTTCACACCCCTCTTGCCCACGCCAAGGATAGTAGTGTAGCCTTTCTCGGCTAGCGCCTTCTCCATGGCTTTGAGCGTTCCGCCTTTTGCAAGGGCGTAGGTGCAGAAAAGAATCGCCTTCTTGTCCTCACCTTGGGGTAAGCGTTTCATGAAAGCTAAGACTTCAGGTGCAGGCTTACCGCCAATGACGGGTGTGCCAATGATTAACAGGTCGAATTCAGCGACGGCTGCAGGTTCAGAGGTGTTTATGTCGAAAATTGGAGCCTTCAGCAACTCGGATATGGCTTCTGCAAAACGCTTTGTGTTTCCCGTGTGCGAGAGATAAGAAACGCAGAGTTTCATAAGCTAAGATAGCCGCGATTCAAGGTATATAATTTTGTTTTCCGCTATGAGAAGAACTTTCGAACGTAAACACGCGTCTTCAGGATATAAGGCGTGAGGACAATCGTCAGTATGGTGCCGATGGTTGACAGCACTATTATGTCTCCGAAGACCCAACCGAAGAAAACTGTTGAGAAAATCGCCGTGGGAATTTTGCCGAATGCTGCCAGTGCGCCTACGCCGAAGACCCCTGAAACGAGGTCGTACACTCTAATCCTTTAGGAAGCAATAGGTGTATTAACGTTCAGTCGATAATTATGGGCTTTAACTTGTATTTTGCGATTATCTCATCTACATACTGGTCAAAGCCATTCTTTTTGATGAAATCGAGGTCAGACAGCAAGGT
>CAYGVV010000303.1:0-1770 GCA_964353395.1 uncultured Candidatus Bathyarchaeia archaeon
TGAACGCGCGTGAAAGCATTTCCCAGTACCACGGCGTGGCGTAGTTCTTGCTGAACATCACGACGTTGAAGGCGTCAGCGTACTTGGCAAGGTCGTCAAAATCCACTCCATACCGTTCATAAGAACTCACAGGATCAGGTTGTATGCACATGACAAGCTCTTTTTTTACTCTTTCGCGTATTTGGGCGATGTAGTCTGTGATTTCTTTTCTACGCCATTCCAGCCAGCCTAACCCGCTTTTCTTCCAAAGTTCGTTGCATCGTGGGCAAATGCAGTGACCGTGATCTGCAAAGTATTGGCTGTTTGGCCACACGCCCATTGAATGCCTGTCAACATCCGCGATGTAATCTAACTGCTCAGCTCTATGCTCAGGCTGCGTCGCGCACACAATGTCCCAGTAAATGTTGTAGTTGCTGTTTCCCATCCGAGCTGGACCGAGCGGTGACTGAGAAATCCAGTCAGGGTGATTGCGGGCGGCAACGTTGTCCCCGAAGATTGCAACGTTGCTGTACATGTCTGGCTGCGGTGGAAGTCTTCTGCCGTCTTCGGTTTTGACGCGTAACACATGAAAATCAAAGCCTTCAGCCTTCTTCGGTTCAAACACGTACGAGCCGAATTTCAAGTTATGCACCTTGTATCACGCAAAGAACCGACACGGCGATTATAAAGTTTAGCAAAAAAAGCACTTGCATCCTTGTCGGGTTTGAAAATGGAGAATAGGAATTGTAGGTTGGAGGCTACGGTAACTATCGGGTCATGCGGTCTACGAGTTTGCCTTCTGCGTCAATCAGCTGTACGTCTAGAGCCATTTGTCCGACGGCGTGTGTGGCGCAGCTGAGGCAGGGGTCGAACGCGCGGATTACGGCTTCAACTCTGTTGAGCATGCCTTCCTGCAGGCGCTGCGCTTTAACATATTTCTTTGCGACTTGGGTTACAGCTTTGTTGCAGGCGATGTTGTTGTGCTCCGTGGCGATAATCATGTTGACCTTTGTTATCATGCCTTGCGGGTCAACCTTGTAGTGGTGAATCAACGTTCCCCGTGGGGCTTCGGCAACGCCAACGCCTTCGCTTTTATTGACGTATGCTTTGGCGCAGACATGACCTGAGAGCACTTCGGGGTCTTCAAGGATGGCTTTGGCGGTTTCAATGCAGAAAAGCGTCTCAACTAGCCGCGCGTAGTGATAATGGAACGTGCTTTGGACGATGCCGTTTTTGCCGAGTTTCTTGAATTCTCTGAGCTCCGCATCCGCGAGCGGGGTACCGCAATGCGAACTTATGTTAAGCCTAGCTAACGGACCTACCCTGTAGAAGCCATCAGGATAGCCCAGTGGCTTGTAGTATGGGAACTTCATGTATGACCAAGGTTCAACCGCTTCGCCGATGTACTCGAAGTATTTTGCGGGGTCAAGCTGGTCAGCCACTATCTTGCCTTCGTTGTCAACAATGCGTATTTTGCCGTCGTAGTGTTCCAGTCCACCCGTAGGCGTCACTAGACCCAAGTAATATGACGGAAAATCGCCGAAGCTCTCCACCTCTTCATCACAACTCTGCAGCCAACTCTTGAACATGGCAAGCGTCTTAATCGTCGTCGTCAACGCTTCAGGCAAATTAGCCAATAAATAGTCAGCGCGTTCCTTTGTCAGTGGCCATTTTGCTCCGCCAGGCATAATCCACTCGCTAGAGTGAATTCTCTTGCCCGCTACATTCTCAATTATTTCTTGGCCGAACTTCCGCAGCCTAATGCCCTGCCTAGCTAATTCAGGCTGTTTC
>CAYGVV010000304.1:0-1764 GCA_964353395.1 uncultured Candidatus Bathyarchaeia archaeon
TTATAACGCTACTGCCCTACACTACGCAACCTTCCTTATAAAGCGATTAAACAACAGAGCACCCTTTTGCATGTGCCGCCTAGCCTAAGGCTTACCGGGATGACGTTTTACGAACAATACAGCTCATTTCCATCGACTCACCAATGGCACGTTTTCAATAAGACTAATTTTTTGGCTCCTTCTGTATTTTCCGCAACTCCTACCCCTACTATTCTTTTATCCTTACAGGCCTTAGAATAACCACATTCACCAGCGGCGCCCTTATACAAGAGTTGTCTAAACGCTAACGCCTTTTTTCAGGCAACGCAAAGCACGGCAAAATGGGCTATCCAATAACTGAGGCAGTCATAACCGGCTACGACGCGCAGACGCGCGTGCTATCCATTCAACTAAAGGAGCTTTAAAGCATGCAAACGTGCCCGCAACGTAAGCAAATTCAGTTGCACAGGCAAGGCATACCCAACGCTTCCTACGCATACGAAGCTTCGTATGCCTATGTAGCGGCAGACGCCAAGTTCCCTTTTTATTGTGTTCTCAAACTATCACCTTTCATCGTGACCTTTATATGTGAACAATTCCAAATAGTCATATAGACGGAGATATGACCCATGGAAAGAAGAAGCTACGATTGGTTTGAAAAACGCCGCAGAACAAAAGGCTTAGAATTAGCCCACGAACAAATAACAAAAGCCTTCGACACCGTAATCCTTCTTCACAAAGCTACAAAAAGCTTCTCAGAAGGAAACTTGGCTGACACCAAAAAATACATCGAGAATCTGTACAAGGCAGAAGAAGAAGTTGACAAACTTCGAACGGACGTTTTCACAGAGCTGTCCAAAGGCGCAGCGCTGGTGGCAGACTACCGCGAAGACCTCCTGCACCTTGTGAAGAGACTGGACACGTTGGCGGACCACACCAAAGACGCTGCCAGATGCCTTGAAATGCTGGGAGAAGAAAAGATTCCAGAGGAACTGTGCCAGAAAACCTTGTACATGACGTCGAAACTTGTGGATACAGCTCAAGCCCTGCGTGGAGGCATAGAGAAAATTTCATCCAACCCCACTGAAGCCATAGCGGAAGCAAAAAAAGTTGAGACCATCGAGCATGATCTTGACCAAGAATACCTGAAGGCTAAGAAACTGTTCGTCAAGTACGGCGGCGAAATTAACTGCGGCGCCATGGTTATATTTGACGATCTAATCGAGTTCATTGAACATGCTGCGGACATGTGTGCGGACACTGCAGACTACATTGTTATACTTTCAAGCAGAGAATAAGCCAGATTCTACACACAATCTTTCTGGTTTTTCTAGGGGCAAGTGCTTAAGTGCTCTCTGCAAACCATACCCACCTAAACATAGGTTAAACTTGAGTGCAGACCCAGTGTTTGATGATTGACCGTTTGCGCAGGCTTTAAGAACGGCAAATTAGAAATAAACGTGCCTTGTGATACTCTTGTGTGGAGGCGAATGTATTTGACGGATATAGTGTTTGTGTTTGAGGTTCATCAGCCGCATAGGTTACGGAAGAACCTGTTTTGGGAAAATAAAGTCTTCAAACGGGCCAAGAAAGACGAGTTATTTGACTATTATTTTGACAGGGAAACTGACAGGGAGATTTTCAACAGGGCGGCAAGAAAATGCTATTTTCCGTCAAACCAGATACTGCTTGATCTAGTTGACGCGCACAAGAGGGAGAAGAGGCAAGTCAAAGTCTCGTTCAGCGTCTCGGGCACCTTCCTTGAACAGTGCGAAATGTACAACA
>CAYGVV010000305.1:0-1740 GCA_964353395.1 uncultured Candidatus Bathyarchaeia archaeon
CCATTCCCCGAAACCAGAGACAGAGGCCTCTCCACATGCGCTTGTTGAAAATTGAGTTGTAGCAGAAGCCAGCCTGTACATTATTCTTTTTTTACTTTTTTTAAGCGGAATACCGCAATTAGGATTGTGAGTATTTCAATGCGGCCAATGGTCATAGCAGCGATCATCAGCCACTTGTACCCTATGCCCATCGTCACAGTTGTGGCGCCCATGGATATGCCGTTCGTGGTCAACGCTGAACCCACTTCAAAAATCGCATCTTGGAACGACACGCCGATGGTTGTGAATATGACAGCAAAGATTACGAGTGTGAAAATGAACATCAGGATTGAAACAGAAGCGGAGAGATTGTCGAGGCTGCGGTCGTCCGCGCCTTCGGCTTTCGTCGATTTTGAGACGCCGTTTTCTCTGTCAAACAAGCCTATTAGGTCTTCTTTTATCGCTTTGCCAGCCGCAATAATTCTGGATACTCGAATTCCGCCAGCCATGGAGAAGGCGCAACCGCCAATGATCATAATCACGAATAAGATGGACGGGACAGTACTGCCGAACGAAGTATTGCTGAACAAAGACAGATCAAGGTAACTGTACCCTACAGATGACGACATGCTAACCACGTGGAACAGCGAATCAAGAACTCCAACTTGTGTCAACAAAGCCACTGCCGCGGTTCCGACGGCAATTATTGCGAAGAAAGCCAGAATCTCTGAAGTTATTGCTTTGCGAGGTTTCAGCGTGAACAGATGGTAACTGAAGGCAAAATTTAGTCCCCCAATTAACATGAGGATTATTATGAATATCTTAGGGGCCAAGAAAAGGTACTGTTGAAACTGGGCAACAGATGGCGAGTAACCTCCAGTAAGTGTGTCTATGACAAACGTGCCTGTCGTGATTGGATCTTGAAAACCTATTGCGAAAAAGATTCCAGTGAAGGCGAGAATGAAGACGCCATATATCGCGAAGACTGAAAGAAACGTTCTCCTCAAACTGCTGCCCACGTTGTCAACCCCTATGGAACTGCCGAGGTTACGCAAGGCCTGTTTTGACTGGAAAAAGGCGAGAAGCAGGAAAACTATACCTACACCACCCATCAGTTCAGTTATGCTTCTGTAGACAAGCAGCGATCTTGATAATGTGTCGATGTTGGGGATAAAGCTGAAACCTGTCGTGGTGAATCCTGAAACGCTTTCAAAGTAGCTGTTGGTGAACCTGTCCAGTATGGTTGCACTGGTGAAGGGGTCATTGTAGAAGTAGGGTATGGCGCCTATCAAAGGCAGCAAGATGAAAGCGCCTACAAACAGGATGTTCGAAGACTTGAAGTCTAAGTCTTTTCTTTCACATAGGGCATTCATCAGGAAGCCAAGGCCGAGAAACGAAACACATGCCAAGAAAAGTGAGATAATCGTTTGGGTCTCGTTAAAGGCTAGCCCAATGCCAATCGGAATAATGGTCAACAGACCTGAGATCTGCAGGAGGAAACCCATATTTGATAAGATACTTTTGTTCATCGGGCTTCCTTCTGTTGTTACTTCTGTTCCAGCTAAAAGCTTTGCGGGACTCTGGGCATTACCTGTGGGCAGTTATGGTTCGGACTGAGTGTTCGAAATGGTCAATAGCTTAGAGGGCAAGACAATTTTTTGGCGCGTTTGTGGTGTGGCTTCTAACTGCTTGTTTTCGCCTTTATCTTCGGCAGAACTTCTTTCAGCATCTGTGCCACGCCGAAAGTTGTTATCCTGAACT
>CAYGVV010000306.1:0-1736 GCA_964353395.1 uncultured Candidatus Bathyarchaeia archaeon
GGAAAATCTAAATGTTAGTGCATAACTGAATATACTTAATTACGAGTGGACTATTATGGCTGAGAAAGTTAGAGAAGACCCAGTTAAAATGCACAAAGACGCCAACTCCCTCATGGAACAGGGCAAATACACCGAAGCCAAAGAACTCTACATAAGAACTGCCGAACTCTACTACAAAGGACAAAACTACTTCGACAGCGCCACCATGTACTACAAAGCAGGCGAATGCTCTTTCGCATTGAAAGAACACGAGAAAGCCATTGAGCACTTCATGAAATCCGCTGAAATTTCGCTGGCGAAAGGATTCGACAGGTTCGGCGTCAGCGCCTTAGACTACGCCAGAGACGCCCACAAGGCCTTGAAAAACAACAAAGAAGTCGAGGAGCTAACCAAGAAAATCAAAGAGCTTAAAGAGAAACTCGAAAGCAGCTTCTAAATTTTAGAGCCTCTCCCAAGACTCCTTTTTTATCCTTCCACAGGCTAACATCCGAAGAATCCGAGTGATCTGCAAGAGGCAGTTCGCGAAAAAAGGCAGATATAAAACTAGCTAACAAATACTTCTCAAGGTGCAGAGTCGTGAACGTGAAAGACAAAGACGCATTCGCAAGTGAATTCTACAGTCGCCAAATCGTACTGAAAGAACTAGGACCGAAAGGACAACGAAAACTCTCCAAAAGCAAGGTCGCAGTTGTCGGCTTAGGCGGACTAGGTACGGTATCATCTCTTTATCTGGCTCTGGCAGGAGTTGGGCACCTGCGTTTGATAGATCAGGACATTGTGGAAACGCGGAACCTGCACAGGCAAATCCTGTACAGCACGGACGACTTGGATTACCCGAAAGCTGAAGTTGCCGCGGCGCGGCTGGAGAAGTTTAACCCGCTTGTCAAAGCTGAGGCTGTCTCGGAGAATCTGCACGCTGGCAACGTTGAACGGCTAATCGCAGGCGTAGACTGCGTGGTAGACGGCTTAGACAACATGGCAACCCGCTACTTGGTCAACCGCACATGCGTGAAGCTGAAGATTCCGTACGTTTTCGGCGCAGCCATCGGCATGGAGGGAAACCTCTCAGTGTTTGCTCCGCCTGAAACTCCCTGCTTAGAATGCGTGTTGCCGAACCTGTCAGACAGCGATTTGCTCAAATGCGAAACCCGCGGCGTCCTAGGCGCAACCCCTGGAATCATTGGCGCGATGCAAGCCACTGAAGCCATAAAAGTGCTCGCTGGGGTGGGTTCGCCTCTGAAGAGCAAACTCATGATCTGCGACTTCAACGACATGTCCTTCACCACCATCGACATTGCGAAACGCGCGAACTGCCCAGCCTGCAAGGGCACTTTACCGCCTGAACTGCGGGAACGGCTTGTTTGGCTGTGCGGGCGGAACACGGCGAACATTAACCCAGAAAAACCCTTAAACCTGAACCTTAACCAGGTTTGTAAAGTGGTGCAGCAGCGTGGCTTCAAAGTGCGCGTGAAATCACATCTCGCGTTAATGTTTGAGTACGAGGGCTTGGAGGTCAGCTTGTTCAACGGCGGGCGCATGCTCATAAAAAACGTGCCAGACGAGAAAGCGGCGTTGGAGGCTTACAGGGAAATCCTGACCGAACTCAACTTGGCATAAGTGGAGGAACTTTAGGCTGTCTATTAGCCGTTTAACGCTTCCAACAGGGCTTTGACGTCTCGTATCCATGACGCTATTATGTCCAGACTTTCCTGACGCTTTTTCTGGATTTTCTCGAA
>CAYGVV010000307.1:0-1726 GCA_964353395.1 uncultured Candidatus Bathyarchaeia archaeon
CCCAGCCCATTGGTAACGAGCCATTCTTTCAGGATGGCATCTTGAAAACGTGAAAGCTCTTCCTGAGTTAAGCTCAAGGTGGGCAGTTTCATTTTACGGCATCAGCTTGGCAATGTTCTTGCCGCGTGGGACACAGAAATAGTTTGCTACTGGCTGGCATTTGGTTCTGAACATGAGGAAATGCGGTTTCTTCAGTTCGTACTCGGTCAGGGTTTCAGCGTAGCCCATCCCTTTGGCGAAGACCAGTTTCGCCGCATCATATACTTTCAAAAATTCAGGTGAAATTTCCTTTAGCTGCAAGCCCACGGCGTCTGCGCCTGTGGTTAATACTTCGTCTGCAAGTTTGTCCATTCCAGCGAACACTACGTCTTCCATTGTGGCGTCGTTGATTACTGGCGCGCTTTTGACGACGTAGGTGACGGTTAAGCCCATGTTTTTCATTTGCTCAACCAATATTGTGTCAAAAACGATTTCGCCTGCGTTGTCCGCTAAGTAAAGAACTTTACCGGCTTTCTGTGCTAATTCGTAAGCTTTGTCCACGTCGTCTATGACTAAGTCTTTGGCTGCGTCTTTGACCGTTTTCCTCAGGTCTTTGAGGGTGAAGTTGTGGCCGGGGATGTCGAATTCCATTATGTTGCCTACTATGGCGCATAGGCAGGCTTTCTTGAACCTGTCCTGCTGGGAGTAGCCTTCATCCACGAGTTTCTGTGCGTAGGGCAAGAGTTCCTTGGCTTTTTCGTTGCTGAGTTTCTTGCTTCGCTTGTACGGGTCACTGTTGCTTGTAAGTTGCCTTACTAGTCGGTCTCGTTTGGTGCCGAGGTCAGCTGCGACCGCCGTGTGTCTGAACTCTCGGTTCAGAAGTTTTATGAGTTCAGCCATGGCTCTGAAGCGCAAGGCGGGGTTAGTGGTTGCCATGTAGGTTTCAGCCATGCCTCTTGAGAGTAAGCATGCGGCGCATTCTGCTTCGACTTTCAATTTGCTCCCAACGTTGCTGTTACTTTGCTGAGTCCGCAAACTCCCGTATTATCGTATATGGGTCTTTCGCTTTCACTATGCCACTTGCCACGAGCACGCCGTACGTTCCGAGTCTTAGAGCAACTGCAACGTCTTCGCCGTGGCTTATGCCTGCACCGCAGAGGATTATTGAGTCATTGTTGACTTTGCGGACGAGTTTGATGGTGTTGGTTACGGCTTCAGGTTGAGCCTTGGAAACGGCTATGCCTGTTCCGATGAGTTCTGGCGGTTCAATAGAGATTATGTCGGGGTTCAAGTAGGCAACTGCTGCGCTGATTGGCGGGTTGCTTGTACATACGCATGATATGAGGCTTTCTTCGTTTGCGAGTTTTATGACTGCGTCGATGTCTGCTAGTTTGATTTGTCTTTCAGAATGATTAATGAGCGTGCCAACTGCGCCTGCTTGTTTGACGGCTTCCGCTAACACATGCCCAGTGTTGCTGCCGGGTTTTATTGGGTCTATATGTTGCGCGTAAACGGGGATTTCCACGGCGTCTGCCACGGCTTTGATGTCGCAGTATTGGGGCGCGACGCCGATGTAAACGCCTGTTTCTTTGCTTGCTTTTTCGGCTTGTTTGGCGAGTTCCACGGCTTTTTGTCCTGTTGCTTCTAAGTAAGTTTTGAAGTTTATGATGATCATGGGGGTTTGAAGCTTATCCTTCACAGTGGTTTTCACCGACTTATGGTTGACGCTGACGGTTAATAACGGTTT
>CAYGVV010000308.1:0-1719 GCA_964353395.1 uncultured Candidatus Bathyarchaeia archaeon
AAAGCCAAGGACGTGGAAATCGCGGAAAGAATAGTGGATGACTGTTACCGCGCGTTAGCAATAAAAGTTCTCAGCAGCAAACTTGACCTTCCAGCACTGTTCCTTTTGAAGGACGTTCTTCAACTGCTAGAGAACTCGGCTGATAAAGCGGAGGATGCCGCAGACGCCGCGCGAGTAATTAGTTTCATAATGTAAAAAGGGCGAAAAGCCGTTATGCCTAAGAAAATCAAAGTTGAACTACTCGAAAACTTCTTAGTGGTCTGGGATTCCACGGAAGGCTCGCAACTGTACAAGAATGGATATTACGGCAAACCGCTTGGAATTTCAAAGCCGAAAATCCCAGAGTTCAACGTGCCACTTATCTTGGATTTGATGGAAGCCCTGTACCTGGCGGAGAAGGGCACAATAGCCATTTACGAGAATTCGGGAAAGCGTAAAGTTGGTTTGACGAAGCTAAAGCAGAAAGCCAAGCAGATATACGAGGAGTTTAACGAGAAATACACTGTTTACCAGGACCTGCGAGAAAGCGACTTAATCGTGACGCCAGGCATAAAGTTCGGCTGCGACTTCGCCGTTTACAAGTACGGTCCAGGGGTTGAGCACGCGCCCTACATGGTGTCGGTTAAAACTGCAAGTTCAGACATTTCTGCCACTGAAATTGTCAAGGCGGGACGACTGGCGACGACGGTGCGGAAGCGGTTCATCATTGCAGTGCCAGGTTTGAGAAATGAGAAAGTGAAGTATTTGATTTTCAAGTGGTTCAAGGCTTAAGATTAGATATCGCTTAAGTCCTTGTCGTTCAGCTTTGAATCAGGGTTTGGTTTTGGAAGTTTCCTCTCACGTGCTGATGCGGATAAATCTTTGCTGCTGTCAGCGTGCTGCCTTCTTCCACGGTGACATCGTCTGCAACCACTGAGATTTCGGAGATTCTTGTCTGTTTCCGCTGAGTTGAATGAACTGTGGTGTGCCTGCCGACTATACTATCGCGTACTTCAGCGTTTTCCCCGATTATGGCGCGGTCCATTATAGCGGAGTTTTCCACTACGGCGCCTTTGCTGATTCTGGTGTAATTATCTATGCATGAGTTCATTATTCTGACGCCGTCGTCTATTTGGCAGTGTCTTCCGATGAGAACTGCGCCTTCGATGTCTATTTTGCCCTGCTTGATTTTCTGAATGATTTCTTGCTTGCGTTTTTCAGAGTCGTTGCTTTCTCCCTGGACCCATATTTGCTTGTCTGGGCTGATTCTTCCCTCGAAATCCGTTAGCATGCTGAAGCCTCCGTGCAGAAGGTTCTTCATGGCTTCCAAATAATTCTTGGGCGTGCCCACGTCAAACCAGTTTCCCTTCAACGTGTAACCGTACACTGGGCGTCCTGTCTGCGTCACGTAAGGTATGAAGTCGTAGCCGAAGTCTAAACGGTGTTTCTCAGCGATTATCTCCTTGATGCCTTTTTCCTTGAAGATTTTCTTTATTTCGGGTGAAACCACGTACAAACCCGTGTTAGCAAGGTTGCTGGGCGCGTCTTTAGGCAACGGTTTCTCAACGAAGCATCGGATACGACTGTTCTTGTCGATGTCGGCGATCCCTAAGCCTTCAACGTTCTGCACTTCCCGGAGCACAATGGTCATGACGGCGCCTTTGTCTCGGTGAAACTGTATGAGGTCTTTCACGTTGATATCGAATATGTTGTCGCCCTGCACTGCAAAGACAGGCGTTT
>CAYGVV010000309.1:0-1699 GCA_964353395.1 uncultured Candidatus Bathyarchaeia archaeon
CAGAACCAATTCTGGACATGTTCTGCGAACACCTGCCTAACCCATTGGTGGCTCAGCCGTACAGGCAGCCTCAGATTTGGCCTGGAGATGTCAGCAGTGCAACAGGTGTTGGCATGGCAAAAGTGGATCCGAATGCTCCTTTGCTCATGTGCATTTCCACAATTGAGGTTGACCCGCACAGCGGAACCGTAGCTATTGGCCGCGTTTTCAGCGGTGCAATCACGAAGGGCAAGACAGTTCAGCTTGTAAGCAGTCACCAGAAAGGACAAATCCAGCAGATTTTCATGAGCATGGCAACTGACCGAGTCATAATTGACCGAGTTCCCGCTGGCAACATTGGAGCCATTTCAGGTTTACCAGCCATCCACGTAGGTGAAACGATTGCGGAAGATGGCATAGAAGTACACTCTTTTGAAGGACTCAGGTACGTTTCAGATCCAGTCGTTACAGTTGCAGTGGAGCCTGAAGACGTCAAAGACTTACCGCTGTTCGACAAAGTCATGCACAAGCTTACGACTGAAGACCCAAACTTGCACTTCAAGATGAACAAGGAAAGCGGCGAGTTCCTGCTAAGCGGCATGGGCGAGTTACACCTTGAAATCACCGCTTACCGAATGCAAGAAGCAGGGTTGAAAGTTAAACTTAGCAAGCCAATCGTGAACTACCGCGAAACCATAAGCCACAATTACCAAGGTCCAGCCATAATGGGCAAAAGCCCCAACAAACACAACAAGCTCTGGATAACCCTCGAGAGGCTATCAGATGACGTAATTGAGGCAATAAAGGCGGAAAAAATCACTGACATGCAAAGCAAAGATGAAAGGACCAAATTGCTCAGAGCAATGGGCTGGTCACCAGACGACGCGAAAGGTGCAGTAGCCGTTGAAGAAAACTGCATACTGATTAACCGCATTAAAGGAAGACAATACGTAGATGAAATCCTCGACCACGTTAAAACTGGCTTCCGCGAAGCAGTTCACACCTCACCATTAGCCAAGGAACCAGCTTACGGCTTGAAAATCATTCTTGAAGACGTTACCGTGCACGAAGACCCAGTTCACCGTGGTCCAGCACAGGTCATTCCGATGACTTGGCGTCCGATTTACTGCGGCATCCTGCTGAGTGATCCAAAACTGTTAGAGCCACTGCTAAGCTTCGAATGCAAGGTTCCGAGCGAATTCGTCAGTTCCGTAATTACCCTGTTGAATAAACGGCGTGGCAAAATCCTCGACATGCCCTCAGAAGAAGACATGATAACTGTCAAAGCGGAAATGCCTGTTTCTGAAAGCTTCGGAATCGCCGACATACTGCGCAGTTCCACGCAGGGCAGAGCTTTCTGGGCAACACAGTTCAGCCGCTGGGCACCAGTTCCAGAGCAACTGCAAGCTGACACAATAAGCAAAATACGTGAACGCAGAGGTTTGCCGCTGATTCCGCCGAAGCCAGAGGAATACTTCGAGTCAGAATAAACTCAACTTTCTTTCTCTTCTTTTCAGTTTCGTTGTTTCCTTTTCCTATACGGAAGTTTTAGTGGTGGCAATTTGTGTTTTGCGTGTCCTAGCTGCGATTTTTCTTCTATACCCCCTATCGCCGAAAATGGTTTGTGACTTGGATTTATTTTCCAATTTGGTTTGTGATTTGGGTTTTTCCCGCGGTTTAAAAAGGCACGAAAAGGCGCGGAAAGGTCTGGATTGGTCAG
>CAYGVV010000310.1:0-1630 GCA_964353395.1 uncultured Candidatus Bathyarchaeia archaeon
CGGGAGTTGACGGGTTAAAAGCTTTGAAAATCGCGGTAGCGGCACAGCAGTCTTCCGCGAAAAACACTGCCATAAAACTGAAGTAAATGTGAAGTAAAAGTTGGGTGTTTAGCCTTTCAAGTTGAAAGGTTTGCCTTCAGTTACTATGTTCTTCGGGGTTTTGGTTTTCCACTTTTTCAGAAAGGGCAAGTCCTCAGTTTCTTTTCTGAGTTCGTCTGGCAGCATTTCGGGGATTTCTTCGCGGATTGGGTACCAGCGGAGGCATTTGGGGCAGACGATTAAGCCTTCTACGATTTCTTCTTTTTCTTCGAAAACGTGGAGTTCAAGCGGGTAATACTTGTCTATGGGGCAAGCGAGGATATCCATCAGTTTTCGTTTCATGACAGTTCACTTGAGAAAAGTAACATTGTGTCAGACTATTAAAATTTGCCTAGATGTTTGCAGCAACGTTGTCTGTGTTGCTCGGAAAAAACTATAGCCCCCTTATATAAAGGGTGAAATGGCGCTATTGCTTGATAGATTTCGGTTCGCGTTTGTGTTGACTTGTTAGGGTGACGGCGCTGTTTTTCTTTGAGAAGATTGTTGTTTGAGTAGTCTAATATACTTCTAATTCAGTATAGCGTTTTGTTGGTCTTCAGGTTGGTTTTGCCTTGGATAAACATAAACTGAAGACAACAGGAAACGGTTTCAACTTAATACATGCACATCTGCGACGAGTTGCCACCAGTTCGGACCAGTACTTCTCACAACGCGGATAAAGGGAACCTCAAAATGCACGTCTAACGCATCGAGCTCCTTCTTCACTTTCTGCGTGACTTTTTCTGTGGGATTTTCGTTTTTGGTGGCGTGTTCGAATGCGTGGATGTGTATCCAGCCGCCTGATGGCTTGAGGGCAGACACGGCGCAGGGCAAGTATTCATAAGCTTTTTCTGGCAACGGCATCAAGACGCGGTCGGCGCAGCGCTGCAGTTGGTCCTCGATGATTTCTTTGGAGTCGCCCAGTAGCGGAACCACTTTGTTGAAGACTCTGTTCAGCCTGATGTTTTCCTGCATGAACTGGACCGCCGTGGGGTTTATGTCGATGGAAAACACCTTTGCTGTTGGCTGGCGCTTGGCGATTATTAGGGAGAAGCAGCCGACGCCCGCAAACATGTTCACAACAGTCTCGTCTGGCTGGACAAGTTGGGCAATGCGCAGTCTTTCATGTGAGAGCCTTGGAGAGAAGTAGCATTTTTCTACGTCAACGGCGAATGAGCACCCGGACTCTTTGTGAACTGTTCTGGTTCTGTTTTCGCCCGCCACATGTACTAGGCTGCGCAGCCTGAAATCTCCCGTGACTGGACTATCTTGGAGAAACACTGCTTTCACGTTCCTGTGGCGGTTCATAATGGCTTCTGCAAGGCTTTTGGCGCTTGCCTGTGAAGAGTTGGGCAATTTTGTGATGGCTATGTCGCCTATGATGTCGAAGGCGTTGTAAATGCCAACTGAACCCTCTGCTGGGAACACGTGTGTAAGGGTTTTCCTCAGTCTCTTTCTCAAGCTTCATCCTTTATTAACACAGAGAGCACTGGAAACATTTAAAAGCAAAATACTTTTCCTTTGTAGAAAGAGGTAACTTATATGGAGAAAT
>CAYGVV010000311.1:0-1564 GCA_964353395.1 uncultured Candidatus Bathyarchaeia archaeon
TTCAGAGGCGAAAACGTCATCAGCGCCAAGGGAAAAACTGTTCTTCCAGGCTTCATTGACCCACACACGCACCTTGTTTTTTCTGGTTCGCGTGAAGACGAGTTTCAAATGCGAGTTGAAGGCGCTTCTTACATGGAGATACTCAGCAGCGGCGGTGGTGTCCTGAAAACTGCCAAGGAAACTCGGAGAACAAGAGTTGAAAAACTCGTGGAGTTCGGCTTGGAAAGGCTGGATGCCATGCTTGCCCATGGCACCACGACTGTGGAGGCTAAGAGCGGTTACGGCTTAACCACAGAGGACGAGCTGAAGATTCTGGAAGCCACGCGACGCCTGAACCAACTGCACTGCATGAATGTAGTATCGACTTTTCTGGGAGCTCACGTTGTCCCGCCTGAGTTTAGGAACAACACGGAAGAATACGTTGACTTAGTCGTTAGAGAAATAATCCCTAAGGTGGCTCAGCAGGAACTTGCGGAGTTTTGTGATGTCTTCTGCGAAAGAGGAGCCTTTAATCTGGAACAGAGTAAACGCGTTTTGGCTGGCGGCAAGAAGCACGGTTTAAAACCTAAAGTCCACGCTGACCAAATGAGCATGCTGGGAGGCGCAGAAATCGCTGCTGACATCGGCGCGGTCTCAGCGGAGCACCTGAATTTTTCCTCTGCAGGGGGAATTAACGCCTTGGCTAAAAAAGGCGTTATCGCAGTTTTGCTGCCCGCAGCAACTTTCAGCCTGATGATGAGCAGATATGCTGATGCGAGGCTTATGATTGACTGCGGAGTGCCTGTGGCTTTGGGAACGGATTTCAACGCGGGCTGCTGGGTGGAAAACCAGCAGTTGGTCATATCCTTGGCGTGCCACTTCATGCGCTTGACGCCAGCTGAAGCCATCACGGCTGCCACGATTAACGCTGCCCATGCAGTTTGCCGCGCGGGTGAAGTGGGCAGTTTAGAAGTGGGCAAGAGAGCGGACGTTTCCATTTTGGGTGTGCCTAATCACAAGTTTCTGGGGTACAGTTTCGGCGTGAACTTGGTTGAAAAAGTCATAGCAAACGGAAGACTGGTTGTTGACAGGGAGAAGCAGGATGAGCCAGTGTTCATGAGCAAAACAGAATAATGTCAGTTTTCGCTTGCTAGGCGTTTGGCGTCTTCCTGATTTTCAATAAGTCTACTATTGTGGGTTTGCCGCGGATAGTAATCGTTTTCCAGCAGAACTGAAGAGCACAACAAAATACGTTTGGATTTCGGTTTTTGCGAAGGGTTAAATATCAATTCAGAGTCGGGTAAACTGTGTTGAATAGAGTGGAGTTTGTTGCTGTTGAGAGGAAAAGGACCTTTGTACATTCTTCCTTGGCGATGCACCTTCGCTTGTGACTTCAACTGCGTGCACTGCACATCTGCGGGAAAACCAGCTTTCCCAGATGAAGTGGACACTGCAGCCGCCAAGCACATAGTTGACCAAGCGTACGAGTTTGGCGCGAGTTTCTTCGGGATAACTGGTGGAGAGGCGTTGCTGCGAAAGGACCTTTTTGATGTTATCACGTACGCTAGGAAAGTTGGTTTGAGCA
>CAYGVV010000312.1:0-1558 GCA_964353395.1 uncultured Candidatus Bathyarchaeia archaeon
CTAAAGACACTTTCCACCTTTAAATAAGGGGGCTATAGACTGTTCCGAGCAACTAGTCACAAACCCCTCATGTTACGAGAAACAGTAGTTCTACAGCAAGATTCAACCTTTCAGTTGTTTCTTGATTGCCTTTTCGGCTGCTTTGACGGCTTCTTGGAGTTTTTCGGGTTGTGTTCCGCCGCCCTGCGCAAAGTTAGGTCTTCCTCCGCCTCCACCGCCGAAAATTGGCGCGACTTCTCGGACGACTGCACCCGCATTTGCGCCTTTGGCTAATGCAGCGTTTCCCGTCATGATCATGATTTTAGCGGTTTTCGTGTCTGCACCATAGAACAATGCAATTGTTGAATCGTTGCGCTTTATGATTTCCGTTGCCGTCTGCACCATACGGTTAACATCAGTTTCTTGCTGGAAATCACGCTTCACCAATGTTACGCCGTTAATTTCCTGCTTAGCCTCAGAAGACTCTGCTGCTTGAAAACCAGCGCTTTCTTTGGTAGCTAACTCCTTGAGCAACTTCCGCTTTTCTGCGTTAGCGTCCTTCAATTCCTTAACTATGCGTTCAGCGGTCTTGTCCAGTTTTTCCAACGGCGCATTCAACGTCTCCGAAACCCGCCACAGCAACCGCTCCTGCTCCTGCACATACTTCACCGCCTGCATCCCAACCGAGTAAACCAGCCGCTCTACACCATCCTGAACGCGCTCAGTGTAGCGGATTTTGATGAAGCCAATCTCGCCTGTGCTTTTCAAATGCGTTCCAGCGCAAGCTTCAACATCCCAATCGCCAGTTTTCACCACGCGAATGTCCTTGCCAGGCACTGCGCCACCTTGGTAAAGCCTGAAGCCGTAACGCGATTCAGCCTCATTCCGCGGTAACCACGCAGTTTCCACCTCCATGTTCGCAGCGACAGCCTCATTCGCCAAAGTCTCAATCCTGTGCACTTCCTCAGGCGTCAACCTGCGGTAATGCGAAATGTCCAACCGCGTGCTTTCCACGCCCTTCTGCGTGCCACACTGCCACACATGCTCGCCCAAAACTCGCCGCGCAGCGCCATTAACAAGGTGCGTTCCCGTGTGAGCCTTCATAAGCGCGTAACGCTTCTCCCAATCCAGAATACCCCTCACAGTTCCGCCTTCCTTCGGCGCATTTGCGGCTTTGATTCTGTGCACGATGACTCTGCCGATTTTCTGCACATCCACAACCTCAGCTTGCACACCACCGTCATACGCGAAGTAGCCATGGTCTGCTGGTTGACCACCACCTTCAGGGTAAAAGCACGTCTTATCCAGCACGACAAACTCGTTGTGCATGACTTTCAGGACTTTTGCTTCCCATTCCCGCGTGTACGGTTCAGGATAGTACATTTGCTCCGTCGCTGGCAGCCCTTCCACGGCGGTTTCCAACGCGTGCTCAGCTGCAGTTTCCTCCTCAATAGGCTTGGTTGCTTGCATGTGCCGCTTGGCTACAAGGGCGTAGAAGTTCTCGGGAATTGCCACTGGAACGCCTTCTGCTTCTGCTACTTCCTTAACAATTTCGGGTGGAAGCCCATGCGAATCATAC
>CAYGVV010000313.1:0-1526 GCA_964353395.1 uncultured Candidatus Bathyarchaeia archaeon
ATGGCAGTGCAACTGACACAGGACCATATTCTGGTCTGCAACTCGTGGCGAACACGTCGTACGTGGATTCATCCGGCAACTTCTCCGTCACTGGAGTCCTTCTGAACAGAGGCGATGGTTACCCAGAGAATGTCTGGGCGGTGGCCTCATTCTACAATGCCTCCGGAACGGTTGTTGCCGTGGGATACAGCAATTATGTGACTCCCCACTATTTGCCCCCGAACCAGACTGCCGCGTTCACATTAATTCCATCTGACCCAACGCCTCAAATGGCAACTGAAATCATAGGATACAACCTTCAAATCCTCTCATCGGGATCAACAACGCCTCCCCCGCCTCCCACGCTTTCGCCTTCTTCTTCGCCTTCCGCTTCGCCTTCGCCTTCTGCATCCTCATCCTCTTCTCCAAGCGCGACTGCTTCGCCTGGGACTTCATCTTCTCCTGAGCCAGGTGTTTACATACCCATGAGTTATGTCTATGCAATAGTTGCGGCGGTCATTGTCGCGGTGGCAATTATTGCTCTCGCGCTTATACTCAGAAAAAGCACGAAGCCAAAGCTCTTCAAAGAAATGAAGAAGTGAAGAAGTAAGTGAGAAAATGCCCAATCCAAGTGCGGGCTTAGAATGCGTTTGAAGTTGTTTGCAGAATGTTTTTTTCATTAGTCCTTTTTCGAGAACGGATTCTATAATCCGTATGCGCTAAAGCTGACAAAGCAGATCCAGAGCCTCTGTATTCTAGAGAACTGCTAAGCATCAATGCAGTTTATTCCTCTCCAACTACCAAAGTCAAGCATAGTTTCCTTGCTTCTTCATGGTTAGCTGTGCCCATACTTGGCGGACTGTTTTTATACGAGGTAGGGCATGAATGATGAAAAGGAAGCAGTACTAAGTGACTATCACAGTGGATGATGCTGGCAGCGGAGACCTGCTTTTCGGCGTAGTCATAGGCGCTTACCGTAATGAAACTCAAGAATTCACGTACGAGCTCATAGACGTTAAGTATTTCCAGCCCAGCCTCTTCCGCAAAAAAGAGTACCTGACGCAAACCTCAAAAATCGTGTCCCAACTGATAAGCAAACTGCAGCTTAAGCCTGAAGAGGAGATTCACCTTTGCCAAGGCTACATTTTCGACGAAACTGTTGAGGAATTACGCAAGGTCTACGGCGACGACCGCATCCACAGGATCAAAGTTGTAGGCGAACCACAGCGGCTCACGGAAATCGCTTACCTCGACGAGATTAGAAACTTAGGTTACGAACCCTTAGCTGAACGTGAAGAGAAAAGAGCCAAAAACTTTTTCCACATGATGCGCTGGCTGAAGGAAAATCCGGACATGCTGAAGTACGCCAAGACGGGTTGGCCGCGCTTAGCCAGATACCGCATGTTCAAGCCTTCCCAGCAGAACAGCCAGAGCAGCAAGTATGGCGCTGTCTGCGCTGACTGTGGGAAAGAATGTGAAGTTCCGTTCAAACCCGTTAAAGGTCGGCCGGTCTACTGTCAAGCGTGTTGGGCAATAAGGAAGCCCAT